>CAIWDQ010000211.1 GCA_903911455.1 uncultured bacterium | reverse complement strand
GTAAAAAATGTAGTATCTTTACAAACAAATAATGAGTGAATAAATACTCATTATAAACACAAATTAAATGACAACATTTAAATGTATAACCTTATGAATGATATAGATGAATCTTATTTTATGATGATGATCAATACTGCTAAGACAATGAACAGGTTTAAGTATGTATGGTTGAACAATCCGTTGATAGTAGATTGTGTTGATGAATTAACTGTTAATATCAGGCAGATAAGAGCCTTTAACGTCATTAAGTTCAAAAAGCCTAAAGGGATAACAATTACAAAAGATGACTTAAGGCTTGAAACCGAACATGAGGTGTTTACAATCAAACAGGCATTGCTTCTATATTGCCGTTCGAAAGACAGGACAGAAGAAGCCGAGTTGCTGGATTACTCAAAGTCAACACTTAGAGCTATGTCGGATAATGATTTCTTCATGGCTGCAACTTATGTACAACAGATGGCTGTTGTGGCTGGTGCATTGCTAATCCCTTTTGGAATTACTCAAGATCAGATTGATGAGTTAACTGCTAATCTTAACGATTTTGGATTACTACTCCCAAAATTAAAGCTTGCAATCTTAAAGAATACAAAAGTAATTAAAGATACAACAGCTAAGATTAAAAGTAGCAGAACTATGCTTAAAAGCGTGTTGGATACAGCAGTAAGTGTGTATCAGGATACTAACCCAGACTTTAATACAAGTTATAAGAAGTCGAGAAGGCGCGTGCTGAAGTCCGGAAAACACGCTACTTACATGGTTACAATTAATGGGAAGGTGACTGATAGTGTTACTAAAGAGCCTATTGTAAATGCTAAGCTGGTAGCAGGCAAAAAGAAGAAAATCAGAACCACCAATTCTAAAGGTGATTACGAAGAAAAGATATATAAAAAAGATGCTGACATTATTGTGATCAGCGGTATGGGTATCTATTATGACAAAACAATTATCTTACCAACAACATACATAAATAATAAACTAGTAATAAACATCGAACTTGATAGGATAATACCCCTAAGCCCCAAGAAAGCCGCTAAAGTTACCTATCGTTTCACAAAAAAGAAAAAGTAAAGTTGTGTATTTTTGCAACTAATCTTTCAGGAAATCAAGTGTAAAAATAAATCTATCTATACATCCTGACAGGTTTACCATCCTGTCAGGTTTAAAAGCCTTCTTAGATTTATACCTGACAGGAGAGAAAATACCTGTCAGGATTTAATAATCAATTTACAAAACAAATGATGTCAATAGTGTAGTTTTATACTTAGTTGTCACAAAAAAGAGATTGCTTCACTGCGTTACTAATGACGTAGTGGTTAATTAAAAATTGTCATAACATTTAGTGTGCTTAAAGTATTGAGGCTCGCAATGTCGATGAGAATAGTTTTCTTATTTTTTAAAAAAATCTTAATTCTTAATTTTTAATTCTTAATTCATCTTTAATCCCCCCTTGTTTATTAATATTTGTTAAGTTAGTGTTGGTGTCCTAAATTTAATGTAACTTCGCAGACTAATTTCAGGAATAAAAATGTCCTTATCATGTTCACATTATTAAAGAAAGAAGTAAGTAATTTTTTAAACTCATTAACAGGCTACATAGTCATCACAGTCTTCCTGCTAATCAATGGTTTATTTCTATGGGTGTTCCCCTTAGATTTCAACATTCTTGATTACGGTTACGCAGGTTTAGACGGTATGTTTATGTTGGCACCCTTCGTATTTTTGTTCTTAATTCCAGCTATCACCATGCGTACTTTCGCCGACGAAAAGAAACTTGGTACAATAGAACTATTACTTACCAAGCCTTTAACCGATTTACAAATCATATTAGCTAAATATCTGGCAGGGGTAGTTATCATTATATTTGCACTGCTTCCTACATTAGTTTACTTCTATACAGTTTATCATCTGGGACTACCTGTAGGCAATATAGATATGGGCGGAACCTGGGGCTCATATATAGGATTACTCTTATTAGGAGCCACCTTCGCATCAATAGGTTTATTCTGTTCGTCAATCACCGACAATCAAATTGTTTCCTTTATAATGTCAGTATTCATTTGTGGATTCTTCTACTTAGGCTTCGAATTCATTTTTAATTTAGAGCTATTTGGTCCTTTCGATTTATTTATTAAATCTATAGGCATTAGTCATCACTATTCGTCAATAAGCAGAGGCGTAGTGGATAGTCGCGATGTAATCTATTACTTTAGTATCATTTCTTTTTTTATATTACTTACAAAAACATCATTACAAAGTCGTAAATGGTAAATCTAAAATCTGACACTGCTATGGAAAATAAGAAAAAGAACATGAAGCGTAGTAATATCACTCAACTGATATTTAGTTTTATAATAATAATTCTGATAAATGTAATAGGCTATTTTGTATTCTTTAGAGCCGATCTAACAAGCGAAAAAAGATATTCGCTATCCAAAACTACTAAAGATCTATTAAAGAACCTGGATGATATAGTCTATTTTAAGGTTTATCTTGAAGGAGATTTCCCTGCAGGGTTCAAAAGACTGCATAACGAAACCAAAGAAATGCTCGACGAATTTAGAGCATATAATAAGAATATACAGTACGAGTTTTACGATCCTAATACTATCACTAACAAAAAAGAAAGAAACGAACTCTATAAGCAGCTTGTCGCAAAAGGATTGCAACCTACAAATCTACAAGTTAAAGATAAAGGAGCTACCAAGCAACAGATAATCTTTCCATGTGCTGAGGTAACTTATAAAAATAAAACAATACCTCTCGAACTCCTCAACTCTCAGTTGGGATTAGAGTCGGAGAGTGTAATTAATAACTCAATACAGGCTTTAGAATACAATATCTCTAATACAATCCGAAAGTTGAGCATCAGAAGTAAACCTAAAGTTGCAATCATTGAAGGTCAGGGAGAGTTAAGAAAGATAGATCTTTATGATATTACTACATCCCTTTCTGAATACTATCAGGTAGAGTTCGTGCATCTGAAAGATTCAGTAAATGGTAAGTTCTCTGTTAATATTAATAGTTTAACAGATCATCCTGATTCGGATACATCTAAAACTAAGATAAGGAATAAGTACACAGCTATCATTATCGCTAAACCAACTCTTGCATTCACTGACAGAGAAAAGTTTGTGATTGATCAGTTTGTTATGTATGGAGGAAAAGTGCTTTGGTTAGTAGATCCTGTTTTTACCAGCATGGATAGTTTAAAAGAATCGAACCATACTGTTGCCGTAACTAATGAAATTAATTTAACCGATCAGCTGTTTAAATACGGTGTACGCTTAAATACCAACCTCATTCAGGATTTAAATGCACTGCCAATCCCAACAGTTGTCGGCAAAGTAGGAGGGCAGCCTCAGATAAAGTTTATGCCCTGGTATTATTTCCCTATAATCATGCCAACATCTAAACATCCTATCGTTAATAACCTTAATGCTATTAAAACAGAGTTTGTAAGTAGTATCGATACTATTGAAAATAATGTTAAGAAGACGATTCTTCTTTCATCATCTAATTATTCTCGCTTAGTAAATGCTCCTGTTATTATTGACTTAGAGATTCAAAAGAAGAAACCTGATACCCGCATGTTTAACAAACCATTTCAACCTGTTGCAGTTCTACTGGAAGGTACATTTGAGTCAAACTTTATCCACAACATGACTCCCGAAATTACTGAAAGTAAGTTAATAGGATTTATGACTAAGAGTGTCCCAACAAGTATGATAGTTGTTGCAGATGGGGATATTATAAAGAATCAGTTGCATTACTCTAAAGGATATCCTCTTCCATTAGGTTATGATCAATTTACAAAACAAACGTTTGGTAACAAAGAGTTTGTCCTTAACTGTATGAATTATCTAACTGATGGCGCAAGTTTAATAACAGTAAGATCAAGAGAACTAAAACTAAGGATGCTTAATAAAACTGAAATGGATGAATCCAGATTAAAATGGCAGCTTATTAATGTTATCGTGCCTGTACTTTTAGTGTTATTGTTCGGGATAATACAGGTATACTTACGTAAAAGAAAATACTCTGTTTAATTTAATAAAGAACAAATAAAACTTAATCAATAGAAAACTATGAAGAAAAACAGGATCATAATAATCCTTACTCTTGTTTTAGCAATATTTGCAGTTATATTACTGTTCTCAAATAAAAAAAGTACAATTGTTGATGATTTCGCAGTAGAAGACGTATCAACAATTACAAAGATATTCATGGGAGATAAACTTAATAATAAAGTTACTCTTGAGAGAATAGACGAGCAGAATTGGAAACTAAATAAGGATTACAATGCAAGCAGGCAATTAATGAATATGTTACTTGAAACTATTAATGAGTTGAAAGTAAGAGAACCTGTTTCAAAAGCCGGAAGAAATAATGTTATTAAGTGGCTTGCTGCAAGAAGTGTTAAAGTAGAGATCTATCAGATGGTTTATCGTATTAATCTATTTGATAAAATTAAACTGTTTAAACACGAAAAGCTTACAAAAGTATATTATGTTGGAGGCGAAACTCAAGATAATATGGGTACCTTTATGCAAATGGAAGGTGCTGAAGATCCCTCTATTGTTTATATTCCTGGCTTTCGTGGATTTGTTTCTCCTCGCTTTTCAGCAGTTGAAACAGACTGGAGGGCTCATGATTTATTTGATATAAAGATCTCAGATCTTAAATCAGTAAAATTAGTTTATCCTAACTTTCCTGATTCTTCTTTTGAAATAACAAGGAATGGAAGAAGTTTTGATTTGAAATTACTTGCAACTAATCAGATCGTTAATCAATATGATACCTTAAAGGTTCTGGAATATTTGTCTTCTTTTACAAATATTAGTTTCGAAGCTTTCAGAAATAATATTGGTAAACATGCTATTGATTCTTTAACAAGAGATAAGCCTTTACATATACTAACTGTAACTAATATCTCAGGGAAGAGTACTACAATTACTACATTCCCTAAGCCGGCAGATATGGGGCAGGTTGATGATATAGATAATCTGCAGGTACTTATGGATCGCGACAGATTTTATGCATTGATAAATGATGGGAAAGATTTTGTGACGATTCAGTTCTTTGTTTTCGATCATTTAATTAGATCAGCAGACTATTTTAAAGTTATTAACAGGTAATAGTATTTTGTTGATAAATAAATTTAATTCACATCGATATTTAACATATTTTTGCAAGTAGAAATAATTAGTAAATAAATACAACATGAGATTTATAGTTCAAAGTCAGTTATTATTAAAAAGCTTACAAACTGTTGGAGGTGTATTGAACGCTAACAGCACTTTACCGATATTAGAAAACTTCTTGTTTGAGTTTAATGGAGAGAATTTAGTTGTTACAGCATCGGATCTGGAAACAACAATGACAGTTAAAATTCCATTGGACAAAGAAACATTGGGAGAAGCACAGGAAGGTAAAATGGCCATTCCTGCAAAGAAGTTATTAGAATCATTAAAAACATTTGCAGACATTCCTCTAGTATTCAATATAAATGAAGAAACATTTATGGTTGAAATTACTGCAGGTGAGGGTAAATATAAACTTAGTGGTCAGAATGCAGATGAATTCCCTCAGATTCCTGTATTGGAAGATACCACTAAATTAGAAATCAATTCCAGTATAATTGCAAATGCTATAAATAAAACATTATTTGCTACTGGCAACGACGAACTTCGTCCGGTTATGTCAGGTATTTTCTGTGAATTAACTCCAGATGATATTACATTTGTTGCAACTGACGCTCATAAATTAGTTCGTTACAGAAGAACTGATGCTAAATCTGAAAGTTCTGCTTCTTTTATTTTAGCTAAGAAACCTTTAACACAGTTAAAGAATAGCTTAACTAATAAAGACATTCCAGTTATGATTGAATATAATCAACGTAATGCATTCTTTAGTTTCGAAAACATCGAACTTGTTTGTCGTTTGATTGATGGAAAATACCCTAATTACGAAGCTGTTATTCCTCGCGAAAATCCAAATAAACTTGTTATTGATAGAATATCTTTCTTAAATTCAATCAGACGTGTTGCAATTTTTGCTAATCAATCTACACATCAGGTTCGCTTAAAATTAAGTGGACAAGAAATAATAATCTCTGCCGAAGATCTTGACTATTCAAACGAAGCTAAAGAAAGATTAACTTGTAGTTATGATGGTGAACCTATTGAAATAGGATTTAATTCAAAGTTCTTACAAGAGATGTTGAATAATATTGATAACGAAATGGTGAGATTAGAAATGTCTCAACCTAACAGAGCTGGTATTTTAATGCCAATGGATAACGAAAATAAGGATGAAGATATCTTAATGCTTGTTATGCCTGTAATGCTAAATCAATCTTAATAAGACTATAGTTTATATAATAAACGCTCTTTGTTAGGCAACAAAGAGCGTTTTTTTATTTTAAAACATATAATATACTCAATATAAAGATCCAAGTCTGATTAAATTGAAACTTTAATGAAAAAAGAATACTTACTATATACTATTATTGCAATCGGTCTATTTCTTCGTTTGATATGGATTAATGATATGGAATGGAAGGATGACGAGCAGCTTATGTATAAAATGGCTCACACTTCTGTTGACAAAGGGCAGTTTCCTGAAGTAGGGATGGAGAGTGGTGGAGGTATTGTTAATCCCGGACTAAGTGTAGGTGTCTTTGCAGTTATTGCTTCATTTACTCATGATCCAATTTCAATGGATAGAGTTGTTCAGATAATAAATATATTAAGTATACTTTGTTTTTTAATCTTCATCATTAAGAAAATAGATGCTAAAGAGAAAGATGTGTGGTTATATGGAATCACTCTTGCCGCTATAAGTCCGTTAGCAGTTCTTTTTTCTCGTAAGATATGGGCACAAGATATGTTACCTATATTTTCTTTTTTAATTATATTTACTAATTATCATAGAAGCAAAAAGTGGGGTGCCTTTCTTTGGGGATTATCTGGTGCATTGCTAGGTCAGATACATATGAGTGGATTCTTTTTTGCATTTGGCCTTTTTGTTTTCTCTGTAGCTTACGATTATTTTAATGCGATTAAATTTAGATGGGGATATTGGATTGTAGGTAGCTTGATTGGAAGTATTGGAATTATACCATGGCTGTCATTTATATTAAGTCACCCACAGGAAACAAAGATAAGCTTTCTTCATATCTTTCAGTTTAATTTTTATTTGTATTGGTTTCTTGATGCTACCGGTCTTAATATATATTATTCTTTACGAAAAGATTTCTGGATGTTTATCAAAGAACCATTCGTATTAGGAGTCCCTACTTATCTTGTTGCAGTTGCTCATTTGATATTGGTGGGTATTGCTGCTTTTATCTTAAAGAATATTCTTAAATATTTATATCAATTAAGATTGAGGTTAAAAGACAAGAATTTACTAAGAGATTTATTTGTAGATATGAGTATCACTAATTTTTATCTTTTAGCAATACTACTTGGTTTAGGCATATTTATGACCTTAAGCGGAACAACTATATATCAGCATTATCTTATATGTGCATTCCCTTTTACATATATTTTTCTATCAAATATTCTTAAAGAGAATAAGAAAATACTTTTAACTGTTATAATAGCACAGATGTTAATTACAATTTGTTTTCTTATTTTTATTCATAAAAATGATGGAGCAGAACATGGTGATTATAAGAAGGTTTATCGTGTTCAAGAAACTCAATCTTTATTGAAATAATTATAAGTATAAAAAATAAGTGATGGTATCATAAGATAAATTCTTAACTTTGGCATGAATTTTGTCTTTGTAATTTTAATCAAATTAACTTTAATAAATAAAACAATGAAAAGGTCAGTAATCATAATCGCAATTATATTTGGAAGTTTACTATTTAGTATTCCAGGTAAAACACAAAGTTATAATAACACTGGTAGACTTGGTTTACCTGGTGATAACTTTAATCTTTATGGAGCATTAAGCCTCTTTCAACAATGTCAGACTTTAGAAGAGTTTGAACAGAAACTTAATGCAGAAGATACTAAAATAAATAATCTTGATTTGGATGGTGATGGTAAAATAGATTACGTAAAAGTAATAGATAATGTTAGTGGCAACGCTCACATAATTGTTCTTCGTGATATATTAAATGAGAATGAGTCTCAAGATGTCGCTGTTATTGAAGTAGAAAAAGACAAGAATAATAAGATTCAGATTCAGATGATTGGGGATTTAGCTTTATATGGTAAGGATTATATAGTTGAGCCAGCTCCTTCTGGAACTCCTAATCCAGGTTATAATACTAATATGAATAATAATGTAGCTAGTGGTGGTAATGTTTATGAATATAATTATTATTATTCAAATGATAGAGTTGGTCATTCTTCTGACTTTATATATGCAGTTGGTGCTTGGAGTATAATTCACTATATGTTTGCACCAAATTATGTAGTATATGCCTCTCCATATAGATATGGATATTATCCAACATACTGGCATCCTTGGAGACCTATGTATTATGATGACTATTATGGTCACTGGCATAATCACAATAGTTATTCATATTTCCATCAAACACATAATTATAATGTTCAAACTGCACATAATTATTATGGACCAAGAAGAACATCTTCTGTAGTTGTTCACAATAGAATTGAAAGAGGTGAATACAAGAGGACATATGATAGAACTGCTGCTGCACCAAGGGGGAACAGAACTAACAGAACTCAAAACAATGTAATCAGAAATCAAAGCACTCCAAATAGAATAGATAACAAAAGAATTCAACAACAAAACAGAACTCCTAACACTCCAGCAACTACAACTAATCCAAGACCAGCTGTCAGAACTGAAAGCAGACCAAATAATACTCAAAATGCAGCACCTACTCAAAGACAGAATTCAAACCAAAATATGAATCCTACTAACAGACAAGCTACAACGCCAACTAATACTACTCCTAACAATAGACCAGCAAATAGACAAGAAGCACGACCAACAAACAGACAAGAATCTAAACCGGCAATAAGAACCGAAACAAAAACAACTCCAAGAACAGAAACTAAACAAGCTCCAAAATCTATCAATAAACCTGTAGAAAAGAAACAGGAACATAAAGAATCTGAAAAAAGATAATAATTAGTAGGTTCTAATTGAAAAGCTCTATCAATGTCATTTGATAGAGCATTTTTTTCTTTATTTTGTACTTCTAATATATAATCGCATAAAAATGCACTATCTTTATGTGATCTTAGATCATTTTTACGTAATCTTAATATAACTTCACATAATCTTAGCCTATCTTCACGTGATCTTAGTTCATTTTTACGTAATCTTATTCCATCTTCACGTGATGTTAGTCCATCTTCACGTAAAGATAGATGAATAGTTCATGAAGATGGACCATCTTTGTCTACTATTAGCTGAAAGTTCATGAAGATGACTCCTCACTATCAATCTTTAACTTAGAATAAAAATGTATTCAAAAATAATTAGAGTTGATTTCTACATGAAGGGCAAAAGTTAGTACTTTTTTGATCAATATCCTCTACATAACTTACTGATCTCATCACACAATCTGTAACATGACAGTGTGTTAATCCAAAAGTATGTCCTAATTCATGTATAATTTCTTTGCTAAAACGTTCTAATAATAGATTGTCATCAGGCTCAATTCCGTAACGTTCATTATTCAATCTGTAGATTGAAGCTATACCTGAATTATTGTTTAAATATGCTTGTCCGAAAATAAAAGTAAAGATGGGAATAAATAAATCAACATTGAATAGACCTATTGTTTTGTTGTCAATTGAAGAAAAATTAGAGTTCACTTCTTGTAGCAATTTATTTGCATCATACTGTCTTCTAGCAGGATTATAATAATCACTTAGATCAAGATGTCCTTCTTTTAATTCAACATTAATATTAAACACTTGCTGTATATTCTTAACAATATTTTTAAGAAAGTATTGTTCAAAGTACCCAAAGGATATTAGTGTGATGTTTTTTGTACTCATTCACAATATTATTATGAGTTGAATAGTTGTTTCATCTTGAGTCAGCTATATTATAGTCAAGATTTTATTTGGATGAAGCTTTTAAGTTATATTTCTTTATTTTGTTATATAAAGTAACTCTATCAACTTGCAAAGCTTTAGCAGAGCGTGATATATTCCAGTTATATTTATTTAAGATTTGAGTAATATGAATCCTTTCTTGTTCATCCAGACTTTCCTTTGATGATTTAATAGTTTTCTTTTCAAAAATAAAGTCCTTTAAAGTAATTTTCTTTCCATTGCCTACGACTATTGCACGTTCAATCATGTTTTCAAGTTCGCGTATATTACCGGGAAATTCAAATTCTGATAAACGTTTAATAGTTGTAACATCTATCTGTACAACTGGTTTATTCATTGCTGTACAATATTTATTGATAAAATAGTCTACTAATAAAGGAATATCTTCTTTTCTTTCGCGCAAAGGTGGAATATGAATATTTACAACATTCAAACGGTAAAATAAATCCTCTCTGAAAGTCCCTTCTTCAACCATTTGTTTTAAATTTTTATTAGTAGCACAAATAACTCTGAAATCAGACATGATTTCTTTATTACCACCCACACGTACAAATGATTTAGTTTCTAATACACGTAAAAGTTCAACTTGCATTTTTGTTGAGATAGTTGAGATTTCATCAAGAAAAATAGATCCACTATCTGCCATTTCAAACCTCCCTTTTCTTACATACATAGCTCCTGTAAATGCACCTTTTTCATGACCAAACAATTCACTTTCCAGTAGACTTTCTGATAAAGCACCGCAATGAACACTAACTAAAGGGAAGTATTTTCGTGAAGAATTAGAATGAATAGCTTTGGCAATGAGTTCTTTTCCAGTTCCACTTTCTCCTGTAATAATAACTGAAGAATTGGATTGTGAAACATTTTCTACTTCATGAAGAACTCTTTTCATCGATTCGCTATTTCCAATTATGTCTTCAACATTTTCTAAGACAACAACTCTTTCTTTTAGTATTTCATTTTCTTTTGATAAAGAAATTTGCTTTGATGCGTTTCTAATCAAATGTGATAGATCATCGGGATCAAAAGGTTTAGTAATATAATCAAATGCACCATCTTTCAAAGCTTGAACTGCAGTATCTACAGTTGCGAAAGCTGTCATTATTATAACTATTAATTCATTTTTTAGTGATTTTATTCTTCTAAGCATTTCCATGCCATCCATCCCAGGCATTTTAATATCTGCTAAAATGATATCAAAATTATCAGTTTCAATTTTTGATAAAGCAATCTTAGCATTTTCTGCACATTCTACTCTATAACCATCTTCTATAAACCAGTTGAAAAGAGAATCCCTAACAGAATCTTCATCATCAACTATCAATATTGATATTTTATTATTCATTTTATTTAATAATTATTTTGTTTTTAAAGGCAATACTAATGAGATACTTGTTCCTTTACCTTGTTCCGAAACTACATTTATTTTTCCATTATGATTTTGTACAATTCCATGTACAATTGCTAATCCTAATCCTGTACCTCTGGTATTATATTTGGTAGAGAAAAATGGTTCGAAAATATGAGAAATATCTTCTTGATTAATACCGGAACCATTATCATTTATTTCAATTGTGATATGAGAATCGTCAGAGTTAAATGTTTTAAAATAAATTTCACCATTCTCATTTACAGCTTCGGAGGCATTAACTAGCACTGCAATACATGCTTGTTTAATTTGATTAGGATTACAATACACAAGATCGTGCTTAGCTGAAAAGTCTGTTAAAAAGACTATCTTAGCTATTTTCATTGAGTGATTCATTAAATCACTTGTTTCAATTAATATTTCATGAATATGTTTATCCTCAAAACTATTTTGATCTTTTCTTGAAAAATCCAATAAGCCTTTTACAATATCCCCACAACGTTTCGTTTCATTTTCAATCATCTTGAGATGCTTCAAAACCGATTCTTTTTTCTCTGATTTAATGCCTTCATTTAGAATTTGTTTTTGAACAAGTTTAGTATAAATGAGAATACCTGAAAGTGGATTGTTAATTTCATGTGCTACCGAAAGTGATAATTTGCCAAGAGATGCAATTCTTTCAATATTTATGAGTTCATTTTGAGCTTGACTTAATTCTTCAGATTTCTTTTGTACTTTATATTCAAGTTGCTGTGACCAATTATGTAGTTCTTTATTTTTTGCCTGTAAATTATCAAGCATGTCATTAAAAGCAACTGAAACCATGCGCATATCATCTAATTGGTTTGGCTTAATTTCAAGCCGCATTTCCCTATCACCTTTTGATACTGCATCGCTAGCTCTTATTAAAGCATTTAACGGCCTTTTTATTTCCTTTCTTGTAAAGATAATTAGAAAACCTAATAAAATTATCGTCATTATAGTTGCAAACAGATAGAAATTCATTGATGATTTTCCTAAAGTATTATCAAGTTCATCTAAAGGAATCTTTATGATAAGAGAACCCAAAACTTTATCATTTTGTTGATGAGCATGACAGGAACTTGTATAACATGATTTTTCATTTAAAATAGGTGAATTAATCAATAAATGCCTGTGTTTATTGTCATTTTGATTCATCATACATTCACTATTTATCCCTATTACTTTAAAATTATTATCTTTATCAGGTAAAATAGATTTAATACTAGTATGACATTCTTTGCAATTAGGATTACTATGCCCAATTGTATTTGGTGTAAATGAAGAGTAAACTAAATTCTCTTTACTATCATAAAGATTTACATCATCGATGCCTGACAATCTGTTTATAACTGTAAGAGTGCTTTGTAATGTGCTTTTGTTGTTTTCTAACATAGATTGGTATAAAGCACTTTTAACAATTAAAGCAGCATTATTTCCACGCTGTTTGATAATGCTTTTCATGTAGCCTTCGTTTACAGACCTAAATATGATCCCAAATGAAACAAATAAGAAGATTGAAAGAATAATAATAATGTAAATAACCCGACCATAAATTGAAGATCGTAATTTAAGATATTTCTTTAGTAATGGGCTTTCAAGTATTTTACTAAATTTAGATGCCTTCATTTCTAAGTTATTTATAATCTACAAATGTAATAAAATTATTGGACATATGTTGAATAATTCAACTTTTTATTTTGAAATATTATAAACACATAAAGGGAACCATCAAAGTAATAAGAAAGTATAGATATTTATTAAGGTCTTTTACTATTTAAAGTAGTACTTCTTAATAAGAAATCTTTAAAGGGAGTAGATATTGATAAGAAGAGATTAATTTTCTAAGAACCCTTCATTGAAGTCTTTCCATACAACATTAGGGAGTTCAGATAAAACATGATCTATCACTTCTCCACCATCCTGTAAAACAAGTGGAGATTGTTCTGTAGAATATTTCTTACTCATCTGTGCAAGAAAATCTTTGAACCTGTTTATCTCATTCCTTGACCATATAGTTGATTCTTCAGCCAAGTAACATGAACTGGTTTCTTCAATCCAATTTGAGGGTTTGATTTTATAAATCCATCCTTTTCCAAATGGATCTTCATTTAATATTTCTGGATTTTCTATAAGTAAAGGATTATTATTAACAATTTTTCCTGAGATAGGAGAAGAAATGTTTAAATGTTTATCATCTTTTACAACTTCAATAAGTATTTCTCCTTTATTAACAAACTCACCTGAATTCTTAAGATTGGTCAATGTGACTTCTCCTGTTGTATGTAGAAGAAAATCATCTAAACCAACAGAAGCTGAACCTGATTTTTCCATAAAAGCCCAGGTATGATTTTTACTATGAAATATTCCTTGAGGTATATTCAAAATGTCAAATGAAAGTGCTTTGAAAACTTTTTGAATTCTCTGTGATATTTCTTTATGCTTATTTAGTATTATCCAGAAAGGGATTAGCATTATTAAAAAGATTATGATTGCGATATATTCAACACCCTTGGTGTCAAATAAACTATAGTAACTAAATGAATTCATGTTTTTTATTTTTATGCTTTCATTTAATTAAATGAAAGCGGTTAAACTTATTTTTCTTTTTTTGCCCATGATGGGGATTCTCTCAGAACCGGCATACGGTTTACTACCCATCTAAATATCCAAATCTCTGTAAAAATAACTGTTAATGTAACTACTAATTCCATTAAAGTGGGATAATATCTTATTGGAGCATCCCATCTAAATCCTATTACAGTAACATTTAATCTATTCATTATAACTCCTAACATTGTTAAAACTGATGCTATTCTTATTAATAGTATCTTATTCAAACGATAACTAATAATGAACAGTAACATTGGTAATATAACAAATCCTAACATTTCAAGTAAAAACCAGTGTCCCATAGGTGTACTTAGTAAGTCCCAATGTTTACCATGTATAAATACTAGTAACTGCATAAAGAAATAGGCAAACATTGTTCCGGCACATATTTTAGCTAAACCTAATAAAATTCCTTTTTCTGCTTTAAGATTCTTTTCACTAATCTGATTAAAAAACACTTTATGACTTATTGTACCTTCAAATATTACCATTGATAGACCTGCGAAAATACTTGAAACAAGAAATAGAATTGGGATGAACTCTGAATACCAAAGTGGATGTATCTTATCTTTAGCCATCAGATACAAAGCTCCTAAGCCTGACTGATGAAGCATAGATAATGTTATACCAAAGATTACTGCTGCAATTGTCATACCCGATAGTATTTTATGAGCACGTCTGGCTCCAAGCCATTCAGCAACAGCAGGTGAAAACTCTATTAACTGTGCTATCATATATAATAGAAAATGCCATGCAACTAAAAATAATACAGAACTCACACCAAAACTATTCCCTATTATTGGGTTGATTACATGCCATGGACGTCCTAAATCTAAAAGTAAAGCTCCTGCATAGAAAACATAAGCCAGAAATCCATTCAAAACAGTTATTCTTACTATAGAATGATATTTCTTCATGTTTAGGATGTAAACCATGAATGTTAATACATACGCACCTCCTGCAAAAGCTACACCAGTTACAACATCAAAACCAATCCACAATCCCCATGGGACTTCTTGTGTTAGGTTTGTAACTGAACCTATCCCAAAAATAAACCTAACAATGATTAGATAAATTCCTATTAGTATAATTGGAACCGAAATAATATTAAAAGGTGTAAATATCTTTCCTTTTGGTTTAAGTTCATGCATTAAGAACTTAAAGATGGATTCCCCATCATTGTCCTTTGAAATAGGTATGTTAATATTATTCGTTTTCATCGTTTTCTTTGTTTTTGTTATTCTTAGTAGCTTCATAAATACCTAGTAGGATAGGAGGTATCAACACAAAAACAGAAGGGACACTATATAGAAATCCCTTTGAAAGTTCGGGATAAGATTTGTTCTGAAGCGATGTATTTTCTCCTAGTTCATTAAATGGGACTGGTGAAAGATAAAGGAAAGCTGTGCCTCCTGCTACTTGTTCTCCATAAATCTCGTCAACATATATTTCAGGATGTTCTACAATTCTTTTATGTGCTTCTTTAAGTAATTCTCTTCTTGTTCCAAACTTTAATGCTTGAGCAGGACAGTCTTGTGTGCATGCAGGTGCTTTTCCTGTTTGTATCTTATCAAAACACATTGTACATTTCTCAATCTTTGGATTAGAACTAAAGTACTCAAACTTTGGAATGTCAAATGGACATGAAACCATACAATACCTGCATCCCATACATTTTTCACCTCTCCAGATCACAGGTCCTTCTTTTGTTTTATACATTGCTTTAGTAAGACATGCTGAAACACATGCCGGATCGTTGCAATGCATACATTGTTTTTTGATAAAGACTTCTCCTTTTGATGTGTTATAACTGTTAATTACTGTTCGGTGTCCTTCATCTGTTTTTCTTACTAAGCCTGTTTTAGGTTTTCCATCAGGTGCATGAACATCGTTCGCCATAGCACACATATTTTCGCATGTCTGACATCCAACACATCGTGATGAATCATATAATACTCCATAAAATTCAATACTTTTTTCTTTTTTATCCTCTGATGCAAGTACATCACCAACAGTAAGTGAGAGCCCGACTACTCCTAATGTCTTTAAGAATGTTCTACGATCTAAACTCATGATTTCTGGGTATTAAAGTTATTAAAAAAGAAATACAAAGGTTTATTATGGCTTATCTTGAAGTATTTATAAACCTAGTTTGAAATTCTTCCCATACTTCAGGACCAAAATTCTCAAGTACATTATCTTTAAGTTCACCACCATCTTGAAGTATAATTGGTGAAAGTTCAGATTGATTATTAATTTGACCTATAGTTGCTATAAAATCTTTTAATCTTGCGAATTCACTCTTCAACCATTCTTTATATTTATCAGCCATAAACAATAATTGAACTTCTCTAAGCCAGTTTGTTGGTTCAATCATATAAACCCACCCATCATTAAATGGAGATGAATTGATTAAAGATGATTCTTCAACTAATTGATTGTTTGATGACTTTACTGTTCCTGAGATAGGGGAGAAGATGTTTAGTTGTTTTCCATTTTGATTAATTGATAATACAACTTCGCCTTTAAGAACTTTATCACCAGGTTTCTTCATCTTTAATTTACTTAAAGAACCTGTAATGTGAAGTAAAAAATCATCTACACCAATCTTAACTAAACCATTCTTTTCCATAAATGCCCAAGTATGAGTCTTGTCGTAATAAACTCCATTGGCTATAGATACTGATTCTTCGTTAAAGGTTTTAATTGGAGTGGAAGTTAAAACTGAAACTTTATGTTTTTTACTTCTGTTAAACTTTATTACTGCATCAATTGTGAGACTTCCCAATATGAATGCTATTACTATTAATATTACCATGATGTTTTATTTTTAAATGTTAATAAAAACTTGTATTCAATTCTTATGCCAATCAAATTTACAGCTGTAATAAACAGTAATTCATGCATATATAATAAAGTCGTAGTTGTGGCTAATTTAATTGAGTGTTTAATTATTCAACATAGGATTCTATTTGGATATCTAAAGTGTATAATTTCATAACATTATCTTATGTGTTTAAAAAATATACACATGTTTAATAAATCAACAGTTGTATTTAGAGTTATTAATATGTTATCTGTAATAACTTGAAATACATTTAATAAATAGGACTAAGATTTTATGTTTTATTTGAATGAGTTTATATATCTTCTAAATGATTTACTATAATTCAATAAAAAGATAGTAATAAGTAATTCTATATTTCATAATTTGATTTTTGTTTTTGATAAAAGAAAATCAAATCTTATTGATTCCAATCTTTAATTTAATATTAATTATTCTAAAACTTTCTTCTTAAAACTTGGTTATAGATATATCTTTTGTAATTTTGTACTTTAAAATCAAACAAACAACAAATTTAAAAACATGGCATTATTAAATTTAGTAGAACAGGAAAATGCTACACCTAAAGTAGCTGAAATTTATATGAAAATGAATGAAAGAATGGGTTTTATCCCAGGTTCATTCAAGATGTTTGGCAATAGCGAACACGTATTAAGCCAACAAATTGGCAACATTATGTATTTTTCAACAAATACAAGATTTAGCGGTAAGTTACTTGCTTTTATTCGTTTACTGGTTTCTGAACAGGAACATTGTGAGTATTGTGTTGGAGTTAATACAGGCATATTGTTTCAATATGGTATTTTACCTGAGCAGATTAACGAAGTAGTTAAGGATCATTCTAAAGTTCCTTTGGATGATAACGAAAAAGAACTTTTATTCTTTATTCTTAAGATGGTTAAAAGTTCCACTTCTGTATCTCAGGAAGATGTTGATAAACTTAGAGGTATAGGATGGACAGATGCTGATATTTTAGAAGCTTCTTACCATGGTACAGCTCAGGTTGGTATGGATAAATTATTCAATGCATTCCAGGTTCATATGTAAGAAAGATTTTATTTGAAGACTATCCTTTAAACATTTATTAAACAAAACAGTAAGAGCCTTCATCTTTAATTAGATGAAGGCTCTTATTATTATAATAATATTCTTCTTATTGTCTTTTCCAATTCTTAATTATTAATTTTTAATTCTTAATTGATAAAGACTTATCGCATATTTTCGCTTTCCAACTGTTCCAATGACTTTCCTTTAGTTTCAAATAAGAATTTCCTGAAAAAGAAATAGCTTATAAGTGTTGCTACAGCAAAGATTATAAACATAAAACCCACACCTCGCTTCTGATCAAGGATGTTTTCGCCGAATAAACCAACAACTACAGGGAATAAAAAGGTGATGATGGTATTAAACATCCAGTGTGAGAATGAACCTATAGATGAACCTCTTGCACGTATATTATTTGGAAACATTTCGGATAATAATACCCAGATAACTGCTCCCTGCGAAGCTGCAAAGCAAGCAATAAAGCCTATTAATAAGGCTAATAATCCGTAACCGCTTATTGAATTGGTTATAAATCCAAAGCCAAACAAACCTAAGAATAAAGTCATACCTAATGAACCAAATAATAACAGTGTTTTTCTACCTACCTTGTCAATTATTGACATGGCTATAAGTGTGAATAACAGATTTGTAAAGCCTATCATTACAGTTTGTCCGATAGCTGAGTTTGTTGAGAAACCTGCTGAACGAAAGATGTCGGTAGCATAATACATGATGATATTTATACCTGTAAACTGGTTGAACATCCCTACGGCAAAGCCTATCATTACTAGTTTTAGATTTGGTTTCTTGAAGAGGTAGATACTTTTGTTTGCAACTTCAGCGTCAATTGATTCGCGGATATCTGCTAATGTTTTTTCGCAGTCTTCGGCTTGTACAACTTCTTTTAAAACTTCTTTGGCTTCCTCTATGTTGCCTACTTTTACCAGCCATCTCGGACTTCTTTTTACATAAAATAACAAAACGAAGAAGATAATTGCCGGTACGCAGCCTGCAAGGAACATGAAGCGCCAGTTATTGTCGCCGGTATCCATTAATAATAAGTCGGATGAGAAGGCTACCAGGATACCTACCACTATTGCCAACTGAAATGTGGCTGCCAGCATTCCTCTTTTGTTGGGAGGTGCGATTTCGGAGATGTAAACTGTTGAAATTACTGATGCTCCGCCAATTGCCAAGCCTCCTATGATGCGGGCTAATATAAATATTGTAAAGTTTGTGGCGCCCCCGGTTCCTAATGCTGATATAAAAAAGAGCACTGCGAGTATCCTCAACATATATCGGCGGCCATAGGCGTCGCTCAGTTTGCCTGCGAACAAAGCGCCGAATACACAGCCCAGTAATGCTGAGCTAACTGCCCATCCCTGCATGGCTTTGGTGAGTTCAAAGTATTTTACGAAGAAAGGCATTGCGCCATTTATTACGGCGGTATCAAAACCGAATAATAATCCTCCTAAGGAAGCTACAAAGGTGTAAATAAGTATGTTTCTTTTCATAATGTGATTGATATTTATGATTGCTTTATATAAATATAAGCCGTTCAAAAGTACATATAATTTGGATATTAGCTATAGTTTTCTTCTTTTTATTTATAGAAAAGAGTGCCTTCTATGTTGCAAAACAAGTTTCATAGTTGACATTTAACTTTTTTTTATAATTTTGTGTCATAAGTCTGAAGAGGAAGTGAGCTCTGCTGGAGAGCAACTCACCAGCAATAAGATTTATAGCTTTGAATAAT
>CAIWDQ010000210.1 GCA_903911455.1 uncultured bacterium | reverse complement strand
TCTTTTATATTTAAACCTTGTCTTCGGTTATAAATATAATAATCATCATAAAAATAATACAAAATAATTGTTTTTATAGTAAAATTGTATTACTTTTGTGAGTCTTAAAACAATTCAAAATGAAAAATAAAAAATCCTTATTGAAAAAGATAGTGTTTATCACTATATTTTTATTATTGAATGGCATTTCTATTTTTGCCCAGCAACCTACTGCTCAGGTGATGCTTAACAACGACACTTTATTAGATCCGCAAACGTATCAATTTGACGTATGGTTGAGATGTAAAGGGAATAATGGTGTTGATAGTTTTAATCTTAAAGGCTTTCAGGGCGGGTTTAAAGAAAGTTATACTAATATAATGGGTGCAGGTCCTTTAAGTATAAGCATGCTTGCAAATAGTTCGCAGTTTAGTACTAATCCCAATCAAATCCCGTCAAGTGTTGCTTTTAAACCTATAAGTACTATTCCAGCTAATATAATGTTAAATCCTGCTATTTTATATACATTCGGAATGGAATTTCATGATTCAGCAACTTCGCCAGTAAATGCAGGATGGTTGAGAGCATGTACTATCAAACTTACTAATTCTAATAATTTTGTAATTGGTTCACCTGATATCTATTTCAATACAAGTGGAGTTTATTCTACTGTAGTGATGGCGAATTATAGTAGTCCATATCCACCCGATGGAACAATACCTTTTGATACTATAAATAAAATGATTAATCCTGTTTTTAATGGGCCAATTACTCATTATAATGTAACGGGAACAGGTCAGTACCTTACGGGAAGTAATGGTTTAACAGTAGGTTTAAGTGGATCGGAACCTAAGTGTGCTTATAAGTTAAGATTAAACGGTGTAACTATTGATTCAACAGAAATAAGAGGAACAGGAAGTCCTATTTACTGGTATCATAAAACAGCAGGGACTTATACTGTTTTTGCAAGGAAGATAGCAACTTACGAAAAAGATACTTTAATGAATGGAAGTGCAATAGTAACAACATCAAATACTATTACAGGGCCTGCTGATTCAATTTATGGGAATATAAATATATGTACAGGGCAGAATAATATTATTTATTATGCTCATAAAATTACTAATGCAACAACATATAACTGGAGTTATTCAGGGAGCGGAGTTACAGTAAATACTATTAACGATACTACAGTTTCATTAAATTATGCTGCAAATGCTACTTCGGGAATATTATCAGTTTATGGACAAAATGTTGTGGGAAGCGGAACTCCTTTTAATTTAAATATTCATGTAAATGCTGTTCCTGTAATTGGCGCAATACAAGGAGATACTGTTGTTTGCGATGGACAATATGTAACATATACAGTAAATATAGTTGCAAATACACCTTCTATTTATAATTGGTCAATTCTTTCAGGATGGACTCCAACAACAAGTAATCTTAACACATTTACGTATCATTTAGTGAATGCTACTTCAGGGAATATTAGTGTTCAGACAGGTAATGCCTGTGGTATGGGCAATACTTCTATTTTGCATGTAACAGTTAAACCATCACCAGCTCCAGCAAGTAATATTACCGGATTAACGAGTGTATGTACAGGTCAAAGCAATGTTACTTATACAGTTCCAGCTATAAATAATGCAAATATTTATAACTGGAGTTTGCCAATAGGTGCTGCAGGTACATCAAATACTAATAGTATAACAGTAAATTATTCTCCTTATAATACTAATCCGGGGAATATTACTGTTAGCGGTTCAAATAGTAATGGCTGTGGGCCAGGATTATCTAGTTCGTTGGCAATAACAGTTTCAGGTGCTGTTCCTGATCCTGCCGGTGCAATATTTGGCACAACAACTGTCTGTCAGGGACAAGCAAATGTTAATTATATTGTATCACCAATTGCTAATGCTACAAATTATATATGGACACTACCTAA
Source organism: uncultured bacterium (assembly GCA_903911455.1). Lineage (GTDB taxonomy): Bacteria > Bacteroidota > Bacteroidia > Bacteroidales > JACABE01 > JBAXLO01. The sequence goes on along the minus strand of CAIWDQ010000210.1, from coordinate 5,253 downwards.
TGGTGCAATTGGAACTTCAACTACTAATAACATAACAGTTTATTATGATACAAATACAGTAAGTGGAATTATTACTGTAAAAGGAAATAGTAGTTGTGGAAATGGGACTGCATCAACATTACCAATTGTTGTGAATCCACTGCCATCAATGCCGGATAGTATAACAGGGCAGAATCCGGTATGTGCAGGGCAAAACAATGTAATATATGTAGTGCCTAATATTATAAATGCAAATTCTTATGTTTGGACAATTCCTACAGGTTCAGTTGGAAGTAGTACTATAAATATTATAAGTCTTAATTTTAACACGAATGCTACGTCAGGTATTTTAAGTGTTAAAGGTCATAATGCATGTGGAGATGGAGCTGCGAGGACATTTCCAATTATTGTAAATCAAATACCAGGAATTGCTAGCACTATAAGCGGTCCGACACCAGTTTGTCAAGGACAGAGTAATGTTTCATATTCTGTTCCAGCTATACCATATGCATCAACTTATATATGGACAACTCCAAGTGGAGCATCAGGAAGTAGTACAACTAATAGTATTATTTTAAATTATAATTCAACTGCTACTTCAGGTAATATAACTGTAAAAGGTCATAATAACTGTGGTGATGGACCAATTAAGACTCAAGCTATTGTTGTAAATCCGATACCTCAATCGCCTATTATAGTTTTGCATGGAGATACATTAATATCTAATGCAGCAACTGGTAATAATTGGTATAATGCTATAACAGGCATAATAAGTGGTGCTACTTCTCAATTTTATTTCCCTCAACAATCAGGATATTATTATGTAAAAGTAACTTTAAATGGATGTACTTCCCTTGCTTCAGATACTCTCCATTTTGATAATACAGGAATAAGTCTATATGATGCTAAGGATTTTAATCTAAAAGTTTTTCCAAACCCATTTTCAAATAATACAACTTTTAGTTATTCTCTAAGAGAAAATCAAAAAGTACAAATAAATATATCAGATATTATGGGTAAAGAAGTCCAAGAATTAATAAATTCAAATCAAGATAAAGGAAATCATGATATTGACTTTAATTCAAAGGCCCTTTCTTCGGGTATTTATTTTTATAGAATTAAGATTGGAGAAAATTTATTAACAGGAAAATTAATTATTTCTAAATAAAAGTCAAAATCAAGTTGATATTAATATAATTAGTAAAAAAGCGATAAAGGATGAATTATTAAAAATTGCAAAAAAATGAAAGTTTATTTGCTTTTCATCACATTAATTCGTTCCTTTGCACCCACGTTTAATCAAAATTGAAAAAAAATGTCTGAAATTGCAACAAAAGTAAAAGCTATCATCGTTGATAAGCTTGGAGTTGACGAAAATGAAGTTACACCTGAAGCTAGTTTTACTAACGATCTAGGTGCAGATTCACTTGATACAGTTGAATTAATAATGGAATTGGAGAAAGAATTCAACATTGCTATCCCTGATGATCAAGCTGAGAAAATCAACACAGTTGGTGACGCTATAGCTTACATCGAAAACAATACTAAGTAAGAAACAAATTTCATTTTTTAAATGGAGTTAAAAAGAGTTGTTGTTACAGGTCTTGGATCACTTACTCCATTAGGTAATACAGTTCCAGAATATTGGGAAGCTTTACTTAATGGTGTAAGTGGTGCAGATATGATTACGCGTTTTGATGCATCTAAATTCAAAACACAATTTGCATGTGAAGTTAAGAACTTTAATGCAGAACAGTTTTTTGATAGAAAAGAAGCTAGAAAGTATGATCTATATGCACAATTTGGCATCGTTGCGTCTGACGAAGCCATTAAAGACGCAGGAATAGACGTAGAAAAAATTAATCTTGACAGAGCAGGTGTTATCTGGGGTTCAGGAATTGGTGGTTTAATTACTTTCTATAACGAAGTTAGTGATTTTGCTAAAGGTGATGGTACTCCAAGATATAATCCATTCTTTATACCTAAAATGATTGCTGATATTACAGCTGGTCATATTTCTATTAGAAATGGTTTCCGTGGTCCTAATTTCTGTACAGTTTCTGCTTGTGCTTCATCTGCAAATGCTATGGCTGATGCTTTAACTTATATTAGATTAGGTAAAGCTGACATCTTTGTTTGTGGAGGTTCGGAAGCTGCTTGTGTACAGCCTGGTATTGGCGGATTTAATGCTATGCAAGCATTATCTACTAGAAATGATGATCCTAAAACTGCATCTCGTCCTTTTGATAAAGATCGCGATGGTTTTGTATTAGGTGAAGGTGGTGCTGCTTTGATATTTGAAGAATTAGAACATGCTTTAGCAAGAGGTGCTAAGATATATTGTGAAGTTGCCGGTGCAGGTCTTTCTGCAGATGCTTATCACATGACTGCTCCTCATCCTGAAGGTTTGGGTGCTTATAATTCAATGAAATCTGCATTAGAAGATGCTGGTTTAAAACCAGAAGCTATTGATCATATCAATACCCATGGAACTTCAACTCCGCTTGGAGATATTGTAGAACCATTAGCTATTGTTAAATTATTTGGAGAACATGCTTATAACATCAATATAAATTCAACAAAATCAATGACTGGTCACTTATTAGGTGCTGCCGGTGCAGTTGAAGCTGTTGCATCTGTTCTTGCTGTTAAAAATGATATTATTCCTCCAACTATTAATCATTTTACTGATGATCCTGAAATTGATTCTAAACTTAATTTTACTTTTAACAAAGCTGTAAAAAGAACAGTTAATGTTGCTTTGAGTAATACATTTGGGTTTGGTGGTCATAATGCTTCAATAATCTTTAAGAAATTCAATAAATAAACAATATTAATGTTTCTTGACTTTATAAAAGTACATTTTTCTGAAGATAAGAAACTATATCACTCAATAAAGAATATTCTCGGGTTTTATCCCGGGAATATTTTTTTATATAAACTTGCCTTCCTTCATAAGTCAGCTTCTCAGGATATAAAAAAAGGTGTTAAAGTAAGCAATGAACGTCTTGAATATTTAGGCGATACTATCTTAAGCACTATTGTTGCTGATTTTTTATTTAAAAAATATCCTTTCAATGACGAAGGCTTCCTTACTGAGATGCGTTCAAAAATAGTGAGTCGTGCTAATCTTAATAAACTATCTCAAAAAATTGGTTTGAATCACCTTATTCAACGTGATAAGGAATCTAACAATCAGTATAGATCTTTAGAAGGCGACACTTTTGAAGCTTTGATTGGTGCTGTTTATCTTGACAAAGGTTTTAATTTTACTTATAACGTCGTTATTAAACGAATCATTCAAATACATATTGATGTAGATGAACTTGAGCGTAAAGAATGGAATTATAAAAGTAAATTAATTGACTGGGGTCAGAAAGAAAAGAAACCAATTGGGTTTAATGTAGTGGATGTTGTTGGAAATGGCTATATGAAACAATATATTGTTCAAGTATTAATTGAAGGCAATCCTGTAGCAAAAGGACAAGACTATTCAATTAAGGCTGCTGAACAACAGGCTGCTGAAAATGCTTATAAATCTTTACTGCCGAGTAACTAAATTATAACTTAACCTTAGATAAAGAAAAGTAAAAGTATATTTATTACAATTATTATCCCAAATCCTACCAATAACTTCCTTCGGTTTCTCTTATTAGACAAGACAACTGAATAAATCATTATAAAAAAATTATTACTGATTATTGCCTGAAATGTTGCCAATGCAATTATGGTTTCAGTGATTTCATATTTCCCCTGAAACAAATTTATAAGAAAAGGATTAATATCAGTTATCCCAACCAAGACTGACAAAACATGTAAACCACTTGTTCCAAATTCCTTGATTGTATAATAAGTGATAAAACTGAAAGCTATAAATAGTAATGTAAAGATAATTGCAACCTTAAATTCTAATGGATTCTTATCATTAATAATCTCTATATTATCTGTATTATCATGTTGTTTCTTATAATACAACATAAAAATACCAATTCCTGAAGTTAGTATAATCATTATTATAAAAAACGGCAATGTCCTTACAAATAATGACATATTAAATATTATAATAATAATAAGTATTCTTAAATACATCATAGCAGTAGCAAAAATTATAGCTGCTGAATATTTATTAAGATCTTTATCATTAGAAGATTTACTTTTTCTAGCTAAGATAATGTTTGTTGCAGTACTGCTGTACAATCCTCCTAAAATCCCAGATATAATTATCCCGGAATCATGGAAAACAAATCGCCTTAATAAATAACTAAAGTATGAAATGCTTGATATTACTACCACTGCCAGCCAAATTCTATATGGTGTAAGACTAATTTCGGGGATTAATCTTTCGTTAGGTATTATTGGGAGAATAATTCCTATTATAATCAAGAATTTTGCAAGCGTTATAAACTCCTCCTTATCAAGTTTGTCAGTAAATACCATAAAGGTATCCTTCAATTCTGCCAAAATTAATATTGATACTACTATAATCAGTGACAACCACATTGGTTGAGTTATTATTACCGGGGCGAGGCAATACGTAATCAAGGCTATCATGATGGTTGTGAGTCCAAATCGCTGAAATGTCGCTAATTTAAAGTAATAATTAATCCCTAATAAGAAAACTAAAGCCAAACCACCCCCTGCAAATAAATAATGGTTAACAGGTTCTATCACATATAATATATATCCTAAAATTCCGATGAAAGCAAATGTCCGGTCAGTTCCAAATATATGTTTTTCATCATCCATTTGATGCAATTTTCTTATTGAAAGTCCAATTAATAAGGAAAATACACTTACTAATAAGAAATTGATCAGTTCTTTAGGTATTGAATTTAGGAATGTCTGCATTGATAGTTATATTATTGAGTTGCCATTTGTACGTAAGAATTTTTTTAAAGTTGTGATTTAGTTTATTAAAATTGATTTTTATTTTTATGATGATGATTATTTTTATGAGTATAATGTTTTTTATAATATAATTTGCTAAAAACATCGTTTTTATAAAGTGCTGATTTAGATTCCTTCTATACAAAAGCAAATTTTCAGTTTGTATAGAAGATTCCTTCTACACAAATTTATTTTTTCAGTTTGTATAGAATACTCCGTTTATACGAATTTATTCTTTCAGTTTGTATAAAAGGCTCCGTTTATACAAATTTATTCTTTCAATTCGTATAGAATACTCCTTCTATACGAATTTATTCAGCAGATTTATATAAAAGGGGCTTTTTATACGATTTTAATTAAACCTGACAAGTAACTTAAACCTTTAAT
>CAIWDQ010000209.1 GCA_903911455.1 uncultured bacterium | reverse complement strand
CAAAAAAATCATTCCACCCCAAGGTGTAATCTCTTTATTTGTAAAGGATATATCAAATTCCATAAGACTTTTTTTTCTAACGCTACGCATTAGGATTTAATGTGTAAAAGTACTAATTTTTTCTAATGCGTAATTTGGGTTAAACTGATAATTAGAATTAAATTAACCCATATAGGAGATTCGTCTTTGAATATCACAATACAGAGACTAAGTTAAAAGTATCATCGGAACCCACGAATGACTCATTGGAACCAGTGAACGATTCATCGGTTCCGCTGAATGACTCAGCGGAACCGATGAATGACTCAGTGGAACCGATGAATGGCTCAGTGGAACCGATGAGTGGCTCAGCGGAACCGATGAACGACTCACCGGAACCCGGGAATGGCTCACCGGAACCCGGGAGTGGCTCACTGGAAGCCGGGAACGACTCACAGGAAGCCGAGAGTGGCTCAAGCGATCCAGTGAATGATAGAGGTGTTCGGGCAATGATTAGAATTTAGGCAGTTAAGAATTCGTAATATATAATGTTATATTTTACTAAATAATTTAATCTAAAAAACAAGAGCCGGTATCAAATAAATGATATCGGCTTTTATTGTATGACCTCACCCCAGCCCTCTACTAAAAGGAGAGGGAGTAAGTCATAGGTAATTTTTAATATTCTTAATTCTTAATTGACTTAAAAATCTAGGCACTCAAGGCACTCCAAGTACTTCTTACTTCTCAGTTCTTTGTACGGGGTTTCCTTCCCACGAACTCCATGCAGGCAGGGTTTCGCCTTTCATTAATAAAGAAAGACTACTCATCTTGGCGCCTTCTTTTAGTTCGGTATCATAAAGTACAATTGAGCCACATCCTACACTGCATTTATCACCAACATTAATATACGACATCTTCATTACTCTGTCTTCAAACAAATGCGATTGCATGGTAGTATGGAAGTTAATAGCTGCTTCGTCACCTATATTAACAAGATCAAATTCAGAAAAGAAAGTGGAATCTATAAAAACCCTTTTACCTATCTTGCATCCTAATAATCTCAGGAACCAACTTAAGAATGGTGTGCCCTGTAATAATCCTAATAATGAAGGAACAGCTACGGCTTCGTAGATGCCTGTCACCAATTCAGTGCGCCATACAAATGTACTCCACAAAGGACGGATTAATGGTACGTATTTCCCGATTACTATATTCTTAATTAATATTACGATGAATGTTGATAAGAGAAAAGATGCAACGATTAAGAATGGGAATAATAATATTGTTTCACCAAAGTATAGATATACATCCATATATCCTATTAAAATCAAATCCATTATAAAGAGAATAAAATAGATTGTTGTAGGAATTATTATTCTTAAGAATTCTATTGAGAACCTTTTAAAGTATAAGCTCTTTGATGGAGAATAAGTTTCTGCATCAGAGAAATCAGTATTAATATCTCTTTTAGGTAAGAATATGGCAGGGCTTCCAAGCCATGAAGTACCTGATTCTGTTTCTTTCTTCTGCGGAGTAATTGATAGCACACCTATCAAACAATTATCCCCTACATTCCTGTTGATAGGCAATAAAGCACTGTTACCAATAAAGGTTCGTTTCCCAATCTTTGACTTAGCTATCTGCGTCTTCTCCATATAAATTTTAGGAGTACCCGCCATTGATGCATCTGCAAAAAAGCTTTCATCATCTATCTCTAACAGATCAGGAGAGATATGAGTAAGCGTAGAAATCTCTACTCTTTTACCTATTTTAACGCCCATTAATTTTAAGAATATTGGTGTTAATAAGGTAGCATACAAAGTATGTAGCACGGTTAAACTCATATACATCATCTGGTCAACTATCCATTTTCTTACATAGAAACCCGAATAGATACTATAGATACCCGGTTTTATCTTACCAAGAAGCAATTTCTTCAACACCCACATCTCAGCACACAATATTAATATAAAAGCAATAGCTGCTATAGGTGCGAATAAAAAGCTCCAGTGATCATAATCATAATATAATAACAACATCAGCAACGAAACAGGCATTAATGCTATTAAAGGTGCAAGTTCAAAAATAAACATTGCAAAGAAATAGATAACACCAAACAATGCCCTTCTGCCAACAGATGATTTATATGGGTTTTGTTTTAATTTAATAATGTCTTCATCAGGCTGAGTTTTAGCAGCAGGAGATCCTTCCCAGGTTTCTCTGGCAGGAATAGTAGTTCCTGGAGTTACCATAGATTGTTCTAAAAGCATAGCATCATTTTCCATTTTAGTATTGTTTGATAATACCGAATGGGTTCCTACATAACATCTTTCGCCAATCTCTATTTCGCCTAATATTAAATAACCATCTTCAATAACGTAGCCTAATAATTGTGCATCATGTCCTAAATTAGCCTGATCGTGGGCAGTAAAAAGGTCAAAGGTTTTAATATGTTGAGTTCCTATAAAGCAATCTTTACCTATCTTAGCTCCCATTAATCTTAAATATAAAGCCATTAACGGTGTCCCGGAAAAAAGGAATACAGGGAATAATGATTGCATCTGCCTTACGATCCACCATCTTAAATAATAACTTCCCCATAGAGGATATCTTCCTGCTTTAAACTTTCCGATAACAGTCCATTTTACTACTACTGATACCAGCATTAATAAAGGTAGATATCCAACCATTAATCCAATTGATACTGCAAATATGTCTTCAATTTCATTAATATTTAATGTTTCTGAATAGAATGAATAGAAGATAGCTACAACAGGTATTGATAAGAATGCAAAGATTACATACATAAATAGTAATTGTCCGGCACCACAAAGCCTGTATTTTAATGCTGATGACTTTAAGAAAGAACTTTCTCTGCCTTTAGCATCAGCTTTGAATGTATTTTTCCCTTTTTGTGCTTCCAGTTTCTTTGCTAATAACTCAATTGTAGGAGCCTCATAAATATCTGAGAAGTTTACTGCTTCTGTCTCAGGGAATGTTCTTAATTTAGATACCGTTTGAGCTGCTAATAAAGAATGTCCTCCCAAATCGTTGAAGAAATGATCTATTACAGAGAGTTCATCAATATTAAAGACTTCCTTCCACACATCATATATCATGGTTTCCATCTCAGTACGAGGCTTAAGATTTCCTTTTGATATCCTTATGCTGTTTTTGGGTGCCGGAAGTTTCTTTTTATCAGCCTTCCCACTTGGCAGCATAGGTATTTCGTCAAGAATCTCAATATATTTAGGAATCATATAAGGAGGAAGTTTTTCTTTAGCCAACCTTAGTAAATTCTCTGTATCAATAGTAGTAATGTTTTCTTTAGGTAACAAATAAACAGCAAGAGATTTCAAACCTGTTGGTTCATTTACAACCGAAACCACACATGTTTTAACTTCTTCATAAGTATTGAACAAAGATTCTATTTCATTCAATTCAATTCTAAAGCCTCGTATCTTAACCTGATCATCTATTCTTCCTAATATATCTATCTCACCTTCTTCGGTTATCTTAGCTAAATCACCCGAATGATAAAGCATATCGGGATCATCAGCACTTTCTTTATAAGGATTTACAATAAACTTTTCTTTAGTTAAAGCTTCTTTATTAACATAACCTCTTGCAAGGCCTATCCCCCCAATCATCAACTCACCTTCCTCACCGATATTAGCTAACTCACCATCTTCTTTAATAATATAAACACTATAATTAGGAATTGGCACACCGATAGTAAGTTTACGCCCATGCTTGTACTCGCTACCTGTTGCAATAACAGTAGCTTCGGTAGGGCCGTAAGTATTCATCAATCTTCTTCCATCAATCGCCCATCTTTCGGCTAATTGAGTCGGACAGTTCTCACCACCAACAATAAGTAATCGTAAGGAAGGAATATTCTCATCCATGATACTTAATAGGGTAGGTACGCAGGAGATAACCGAAACATTAAGGCCTGAAAGTATCTTAAAAAGATTAGGTCCCGACTGCTGCATCTCATCTGTTGCCGGAACTAATGCTGCTCCATGCCCAAATGCCATCCAAATCTCTTCAACAGAAGCATCAAATGAAATAATAAATCCCTGATAAACTCTGTCGTTTGGTTTTATCTGATAAATAACTTGAGAAGCCCGCACCAGATTACAAACACTTTTGTGTTCAATTGCTACTCCTTTGGGATTGCCTGTGGTGCCCGAAGTATAAATAATATAACTTAAATCATTTCGCGTTAAGCCAATATCCGAACGCTTAATCCTTTCGGAAGATTGTTGATTGATAGCATCAATTTCTTTATCAAATAAAATACTTTGAGAAGTTACATCAAATACTTCAGCATATTCGGTGTTTGAAAGGACATACTTGATGCCGCTATCACTAATAATAAATTTAGCGCGCTCTACAGGGAAAGATATATCTATGGCAACATAAGCTGCCCCGGCTTTCATAATACCTAATATAGAAACAAATGTCTCAACCGACTTCTTTAATAATATCCCAACACAATCCCCTTTTTTTATACCTTTATTAATAAGATAATGTGCCAGCCGATTCGCTTTTTGATCAATATCTTTATAAGTAAAAGTTTTCCCTTTAAAGATAATAGCAGCATTATTTGGATATAAGTCAACTACATTCTCAAAGATCTCGTGCAAGCATTCGTCTTTTATCAACGAATTATCTTTAATTCCGTGAAGTATTGCCTTATTATTTAGATTGTTCATATTTAGTTTTTAGCTTATGTTTTAGATTTGTTTAATTTCTTATTTTATTAACTTCTTTAAGTTTATAAAAGTACTATTTAAATCATTACAACGAACAAAAGACTTTTATATTTTTATTATTTAAAACAAAAAGATGTTTGTTTTGATTTAATTTTACCCTTTTGGTTTAAATACATTACAAATTTCTTGCCAAAAAGTTTTTAGCAGTAATTTCAGAGTTATATTAATTAAAGAAAAGGAATTTTTATCAAGAGATAATTTTATACTTTATACTTAAAGTTCCAGTAATAATGTCTGGCAAGGTTTATAACTTAGCCTGTGATATGGTGTAACTCCAATTTCCTTTATCTTTTCTCTGTGTTCTTTAGTAGGATAAGCTTTATTCTTTTTCCAGTTATATTGTGGAAATTCCTCATGAAGCTTTTCCATATGATCATCACGATATGTTTTAGCTAAGATAGAAGCCGCAGCTATTGAAAGATACTTAGCATCACCTCCAATAATGCATTTATAAGGAATATCCTTGTAAGCTTTAAATCTATTGCCATCTATAAGTAGGAATTGGGGATTTAATTTTAGCATTCCAACAGCATTCTGCATCCCTTTGATAGAAGCATTTAAAATATTTATCTTATCAATCTCATAATTGTCAATACTAGCAACAGCATAGTCCAAAGCTTCCGCTTCAATAACTTTGCGCAAAGCAAAACGTTGCTTTTCGTTTAGCTTTTTAGAATCGTCAAGCAATTCGTTTTTATAATCTTTAGGAAAAATAACAGCCGCAGCATACACAGGGCCGGCCAAACAACCTCTACCTGCTTCATCACAACCCGCTTCTATCAGGTCATTAGTATAGCAGGAGATTAACATTTATTTTATAGATGCTAATATTGAATCAAAGATCATTTTACCATCAGTATTGCTTAGTTCAGGATCGGCAGCACGCTCCGGATGAGGCATCATGCCAAATATATTCCTTTTCTCGTTGCATATACCTGCAATATTATCAATAGATCCATTTGGATTTGATTCATTACTAATATTACCTTCCTTATCACAATATCTGAACATAACCTGCTTGTTTTTGAATAGAGAAGCAATAGTTAAATTGTCAGCATAAAAACGACCTTCACCATGTGCAATAGGAATTTTTAAAACTCTATTCGGATCCAGTTTCTTCGTAACTATAGAATTGGTTTTACCAGGCTTTAGGTAAACATTCTTACAAATAAATTGCTGATTATTGTTGTGCAATAATGTACCAGGTAATAAATGTGCTTCGCAAAGGATTTGAAAACCGTTGCAAATACCCATTAAATAACCACCATTATTAGCAAAATCAATAACTTTTTCCATGATTGGAGAAAAGCGGGCAATAGCTCCCGAACGAAGATAATCCCCAAAAGAGAAACCACCCGGAAGGATTATAAAATCACAACCCTGTAAGTCGGAACTCTTATGCCAAAGCTCAACAACATCCTGTTTTAATATCTTCTTTAAGACATAGATCATATCATGATCACAGTTGGAACCGGGAAATATTACTACACCAAATTTCATAAATCTATTTGTATTATATATTCTGCAAAATTAAAAATAAATATTTGATTTTTCTATTTAAAGATGTGCAAAGCTAAATTTAATTACCTTTGCACTTATATTCCTTAAAACAATTAAGCCAAAACTAGTATGAAAACCGTTAAATATATTGTCCTTTTCTTTTTATTGATAAGCTTTTCTATAGTCTTTTCTCAAAATAATAGTTTTAATAATAATTTAGATGATGATATTAGAGGTAAGAATGAATTTAGGATTATGTTTTATAATCTTGAGAATTTTTATGACAATTGGAAAGATAGTCTTAGAAACTATAATGATTTCACTTCTTTTGGGGCTATGCACTGGGGAATTAAAAAGTTTAATACTAAGCTTAATAATATTTATAAAGTTATAATTGCTGTAGGCGGCTGGGAGCCTCCCGAACTTATTGGTGTTTGTGAGATTGAGAATCGATTTGTATTGAATAGTCTTGTATTGGGTACTCCTTTGCGTAAGTATAATTACAAAGTCATACATGAAGACTCACCAGACTTAAGAGGAATAGATGTTGCGTTGATTTACCGCCAGGATAAATTTACAGAGATTTATCATTATCCTATCAGAATTATTTTCCCATTTGATACTGCTTCTAAAACCAGAGATATACTTTATGTAAGAGGTTTGACTAATAATAAAGATACTTTGCACGTTTTTGTAAATCATTTTCCTTCTAAGTTTGGTGGTGCCTTGATTTCGCAACCTAAAAGGAATTATGTAGCAAGTGTTTTAAGGAATGCTATTGATACATTGATTAAAAATAATATGAATCCTATCATTATAATAATGGGTGATTTTAATGATGAAGCTGAAGACGAGAGTTTGACGAAGTATTTGAAAGTAAAATGCGATACTATATATAATAAGGATGCAGATATTATAAATCTGATGTGTGGTTTGAAGAAGATAGAAGGTATTGGAACCAACAAATTTCATGATCAATGGAGTTTGATTGACCAATTTATGGTTTCAAGTTCTTTGATGAAAGAAAATAATAAGTGGCAAGTTAAGAATAAGAGGGCTTACATCTTTAAACCTGACTTTTTATTAATGCCTGATGAAGCTTATTTTGGGGTGAAACCATTTAGAACATTTTACGGTCCAAAATACCTCGGTGGATTTAGCGATCACCTGCCTGTTTACTTTGATTTAATCTCCAATTAAAGTTGTTTCTATTAAAAGACTGTAAAGTTCTTTAGTCGTCATGCCCATTGCACGAGCTTGTTGTGGCACTATGCTTTCGGCGGATTGACCAGGGACTGTATTAACTTCTAAGAAGTAAAGTTCGTTGGTGTCATCCTGAAGAATAAAATCGAAACGGACAATGCCACGACAATTTAATTTATTATAAAGATAAGAAGCGGTTGCTTTTACTTTTACAGAAACGTCTTCTTCAACTTCGGCTGGGGTAATTTCTTTTGAAGCTCCTTTATATTTTGCTTTATAATCGAAATATTCACGTTCACTTTTAATTTCAGTTATAGGGAATACAATCAAGCCATCTTTGCCTTTAATCATACCACAAGATAACTCTCTGCCTTTAATAAATTCCTCAACTATTACCTGATCATCTTCATTAAAAGCTTTTGCTAATGCAGATTCTAAGCCTGTCCATCGTTTAACTTTAGACATACCGATACTGCTACCTCCGTTATTTGGCTTTACAAAAACAGGTAGCTTTAATTCATTCCTTACAGCATCAACACAATTAGTATTATGCTTAAATAAATGCACCGAATTGGAAACATTAATGCCAAGTGTTTTAACAATACGATTGCAATAGCTTTTATTAAAAGTAATAGCCGAAGTAGTGTGATCGCAGGTGGTGTAGGGAATATTTAATAACTCAAAATAGCCTTGTAATTTGCCGTCTTCACCTGGGGTGCCATGAATAATTATAAATGCACAGTCGAACTTAATCTTTTCTTTGTTGATAGTAAGGCTGAAATCGTTTTTATCAATGTAAGCTCTTTTAGTCTTATTATATTGATAATACCAATCATTCCCGCTAAGGATGATCTTATAAACATTGTACTTATCGGTATCAATATTTTGCTCAACTATTGAAGCACTTTTGATTGAAATAACTTTTTCGCCCGAATTTCCACCGGCAACTAATGCAATATTCTTTTTCATTTTGAGATTATTTATTCCTGTCGCAAAAATACAACAAATAAAGATACAAAAAAGATGAAATATAAATTAAGATTTATGTTTTTTATTTAGCACGTAAGTATCACTACGATTTTCAGAACCCTTGATTTTGCTCATTATTTTGAAAAAGTGGTCTTATCCAGAGTAAGAGTTGTCGTATCCAGAGTCGGAGGCATCAATATTAATTGTAGAGGAGTCAATATTATTTGTTAGGGTATTAATATTATTTGTTAAGGTGTCGATATTATTTGTTCGGGTGTCAATAATAATTGGTCTTTTTTAAATAATATTTAGTCAGGTGTCAATATTATTTGTTGAGGTGCGTTTTCCAGACAAAAGAGGGTCAATATTATTTTTACATTTATTAATCTTTTTTCTTCGGAATTGAATAATATTCTGACAGGATTAAATCATTTTATTTAGAGATTCGATTTTAAAATTAGTAGATGAAATCATATTTATTTTGAAGGAAATAATAATTTATTTGGATGAAGTGATATGAAAACTATATTGAATGTTATTTTTTGAGCTGTAAACTTTATTTTGAAATAGGACGTTTGGGACTAATGGGCCAATAGTGACATTTGAAAATTAAAAACTAAATATTTTTTTTACGCAAAGTGGGTAAAAAGAAATAGCAAAAAATGCTATAACTTTAAATAGTTGAATAGTGAAAGACAAAACTTATTATTGCTTTTTCTTTTGCTGTAGAGCTTGTGCTTTATCAAACCATAATTTAGCATCAGCATTTTTCTTTAATTTCTGAAAGGCAAAACTTATATTCTGATGTGCCACAATATTCTCAGGGTCATACTGTATGCATTTCTTAAAATAAACAATTGCCTCTTCATACTTTTGAGATTCACCTAAGATGCGCCCTAAATTAAGATAAGCAGCCGACGAGGCCGGATTGATCTTAATTACAGTATTATAGTCGTCGATTGCGCCGGCGAAATCTTTAGTATTGTATCTGGCTTGCCCTCTATTGTTGTAATATAAGTCGGAAGTAGGATTAAGTTTAATAGCCTCATTATAATCCTCGATAGCTCCGGCAAAATCTTTAATATAATATTTAGCTGCACCACGATTAGCATAAGCATTGTCATAAGCTGGATTTATCTTTATTGCTTTGGTATAGTCGTCGATAGCACCACTAAAATCTTTAAGACTATAATTAATAAGTCCTCTGTTATTATAAGCTTCAGCATTTTCTTTACCTAGTTTAATTGCTTTATTAAAATCGTTGGATGCGCCCTCATTGTCGCCAAGTTTGTTTTTAGCTAAACCTCTGTTATTATAAGCTTCAGCATAATCAGGATTTAACTTAATAGCAATATTATAATCATCAACAGCTCCATTAAAATCATTAAGATTATATTTAGAAAACCCTCTATAATTGTGTGCAGCATAATGATTTGGATTAATATCAATAAGCTTGTCGAAGTAATTGATAGCAGTCTTAAAATTGCCCGACTTATAATAAAAAAGTCCGATATTATATAAGTTAATAACATTAGTGGGATCTAGTTTAAAAGCATTATCAGCAAAAGACATAGCTTTTTGTTTGTCACCCAATTCTAAATAAATCAAACTCATCTGACCATAGCAATTAAAATATTTAGGATATATTGATAAAGCCTTCTCAAAAAGAGACAATGCCTGATGCAAAGTAGCATCCTTTTTAGTTTTATCAGTTTCTTTTTCAGCTTTCTCAAATATCGTATTCCCCAGCCATATACATAAGTTAGCGCTATTGGGCGAATGTATTATATCATTACTAAAAAGAGTATTTCTATCTTTCCAATCGGCAGCACGAACAACAGTTTTAATACCAAAAGCAATTAATATTACAATAAAAATTGAAGTAAATATAGGTTTTGATTTTAATATATTAACAAGAGGTTGCATGCTGTTATGTATATCAACTTTAAGCAATTGGGCAATAAGAAAAACTAAAGCAATACAAATACCTAAAGAAGGCAGAAATGTTAATCGCTCACCAAAAGAAGTAGATATCTGGAACAATATATTGCTATACATACTGATGGTAATCAAAAAGAAAATGAGTCCAAATGTGAAAGGTTTTCTTTTCTTTAAGTTTAAAATTATATAAATAACCAAAGCTAAATAAATCAAAATAGATATTATGAACTTTGGATCACTTAATCCAATAATTGGAATCTGATTAAACGAATAATCACAAACAAGTTGATATGGTATTAGCAAAAGCATTAAATACTTACCAAGAAGCATAATGGCAGTTGCAAAATGGGAAGCTGAATCAGTGGCTCCTATTAAGAAGTTATCAATAATTGGAGTTACATAAGGCATATTATGATTTGAAATGATCTGATACCTGATAGTTAAATAAGCTATTGCCGGCACTATTAGTAATAAGGAACTTATAAGGATAGTTTTAGGTTTAGCCTCGGTGAAAAACCATCCAAATATTGGGAACATAGCTATCATAGTTATAACTCCTTCCTTAGATAAAAACGAAAGGAAGTACATGAAAATGGAAAGCAGTAAACTCCACCATTTATTTTTAACAAACCATGTATGAAGGAAAGATAAAGTTAGTAATAAAAAGAAGAAAGACATTATTTCGTCTCTACTCTTAATGTTTGCCACTACCTCGGTATGAATAGGATGTGCGGCATAAAGCAGGGTAATGACAAGTGGGATTAGTATATGGACTTTGTTTAGATATTTGCGTAAAACAATAAAAAGCAACGAACAAGTTAAAGCATAAAACAAGACATTGAAAAAATGATTTAAATAAGGATTGTCTGGAGATATCTGCCATTCGATAGCAAACATTACTTTCGACAAAGGGCGGTAAACATTCATAGGCTGATTTGAACCATACCAATATGTTGTTTTGAGAATAGTAGGTATACTTTGAATCCCTTTTGTAACTACAAAATTATTAGCAAGAATTGGATAATCATCTAAAACATAAGAGTGCTTAAAGGTATTAGCGTATAAAACAAATGCAAATAGAAAACAGATAGTTGCCAATTTAAAAATAGTATAAGATTTCTTATACGGAACTATTTCGTTTGATTGTTCTATTGTAGATTTATTATTAGCCTTTTTTATAGTGTTTTTATTAAACATAATCCCCTTATTTTAATATCAATATTTTTTACAAAACTACTAAAAAAACTAAAGTATGAGAGGATAATAAAAAAAATTATCTATGTTTTAGTGTTAATGAGATTAAATACATTACTTTTGTGAAATAAATACATCAATAAAAATATCAACAAATGGATTACTCACACGATAAATTCTGGAAACATTTTGAAACAATATTTAATGCTAAACTTCCTATTAAAGAGGCTTGGAACAAAATAATTGATTATCCCGAAAGCATTAAACCTAAGGATTATTGGGCTACATTAAGACAATTGAATGTGGAGCAGGAACAGGAGGAATTAAAAGCCTGGATGGAGCAAATAGTTACAAAAGAGCCTATTTACAAAAGTACAATTGCGCTTTGGATTGGCATTACTAAGCTTTGGGACGATGAAAGTGAGAAAGAATTTTATGCTATCTATTTACAGGGTTCTAAAAATTATGATCCTAAAGATACCGAATGGATAGATTTCCCAAATTACGAACCAGAAGATAATTATGGTTTGATAAGGAATTTGAATCTGATGGATGAAGTTCTTAAAACTGATAAAGAGGATTATGCTTTCTTAGATTGGATTTTGCCCGTAGCCTATTGTGCTTTAACGATTGATGAGATTATCCGCACAAAACTGGATAAAAGCATTTTCTTAACATCAAGAAAAAGGTTGTTTGTAACTACAGGTTTTGATGAAGGTGATTTTGTGAACTTGACGGACCTCTCCTAAATCCTCTCCAAAGGAGAGGACTTTTAAGACATTATTATATTGTGAATAAATTTAGTAGGTATGAAAAGAATTTACTTTCTCTTTTTAGTTTTTATATGTTTAATAGGTAAAGCTCAACTTGTAAACCATAACATTAATCTTGCAGATATTGGGAGTGGTTGTAATGTGGAGTCGGCGTCCAGTAATAAGGAGAATGCTTTTAAAGCATTAACGAGCAGTAATGAAGAGGGTTGGAATACAACAAATGAAACCTCAGGTGCCTTTATCAAACTGAAGTTTGATAAAGCACAAGCTGTAAAAGAGATTTGGATACTAAGCAGGCCGTTCTTTAATTATGCTACCAATGCTTATAATCTTCAGTTTAATTATAATTATGAGTTGGCTAACAACATTACTATTACCTTTTCGGATGGTAGCAATGAGAACGTTGTGTTAAAGCAAATAAATAACTTCCAGATAATAGCACTTCAAAAAGAAAAGAAAACAGAGTCAATAAAGATAACTATTAACGATGTGTGGAAGGGCACCGGCAGCGGTGGTACGGGCTTAGGTAAGATAAGGATATTTGCTACTGACAATGAGATAAGTTATAATTTACGCTCTTTCGAGAATTATAATGGTATTGAGAAGAAGGCTGTGAAACAGGCTGTAATAACTATTGTTAATCCCGCTAAGGAAATTGATAATGTTCATATTGTTTTGTTAAAAGATAAGAAGAAAGTTGACGACATAACAGTCGGGACTATTGATGCCAATCAGATAACCGAGAAAAAGATATGGACATTCATTCCTCAAACCGACGATGAATTTGATGTTGAGGTTTTATCAGGTAGTAAAGCTATTGCTAAGCCTTCGAAACTAAAGATTACTGCTTATAAAAAGACTTATTTTGATGGTGGTGAATTCTTAATTAATTCTACAAACCACAATGATCTTGGCTGGCTTTATACGCAATATGAAACGGCTAATTATCGCTCCCGTGAGTTGATACTTCCTGCCATGAAACTAATGGAAAACAATCCTGATTATTGCTATACAATGGAGGCAGTTGAGTATATTAGAGAGTTCTTTAGCCGTCACCCTGAAAAACGGAGTGAAATGGAAAAGCTTATCAAAGATAAACGTTTTTATTGGGGAGCAACTGATGTGCTGATGCTTCAAACACATGTAGGACCTGAGAAATTGGTGCACCAGTTTTATTATGGTCGTCGTTGGCTAAAGGAAAACATTCCCGGTGCTGATTCTAAAATGTATATCAATGCTGATGTTCCGGGCATGACCTATCAGTTGCCACAACTATTGAAGAGTGCAGGTATTGATTATCTGGTTCAGGCAAGAATTCCTCTGGGTTTTTATTATTGGCAAGGACTCGATGGAACTATGCTTAATACTTATGGTTTGCGTTATGGAAACTCTCCTAAGATACTCCCTAAGAATAATGATGAATGGCTTAATTTTGTTTATAAACGTGAGGATTATTACAAATCGCACAATCTTCCAAAGGTCTTTACGTATGATTATAATGAAGATTATCTGCCACCAAATGTGGAGTATATTCCTTTTGTAAAAGAGGAGAATGCTAACATGAAAAGCTTTGCGGAAGCATGGAATTATCAGCATAAAGATAAGAAAGAAATGCAGACACAACCACCTGTATTGAAGTTTACAAACCCTGAGGACATGTTGAATAAGATATTTAATAAGCCTGATATAAATCTGGAAACAATAAAGGGAGAATGGCCAGACCAGTGGTGTTATTATGATGAGCCCAGCAATCGCGAAGGACTTTTAAACGGTCGTAAAGCACATAATTTATTGTTGTCGGCTGAGAAGTTGTTTTCTTCTGTTAAGATGCTTAACCCTAACATAGTTTATCCTAAAGCTATCTTCGATTCAGCATGGATGGCTAACTGTTGGCCCGATCATGGTTGGGGTGGTAACAATGGTTTGTATAGCGATAGCATTTACCATGATTCTTACCTAAGATCATATACTTGCGCTCAGTATTTGATGCAACTGGCTATTAAAAACCTTAGTAATTATGTTCCATATACTGATGCAAAAAAGATTCCTTTGGTTGTTTATAATTCTTTAAATTGGAATAGAAAGGAAGCCGCTAAAGCTGATTTTATCTTACCAAAAGATTGGAAAGGTTTTGTTTTAAAAGATAAGAATAATCAAACAATTCCTTTTGAGATCACCGAAAGGAATGCTGATAAGATTAATATCCTTTTTAATGCTGATATTCCTGCTTCTGCTTATACTATATATTATATAGAGCCTTCAAAAGACATTAATTCTTATGAAAAAACATTGTCGGGAGATTCTATTGATAACGCTGAGTTTAAAGTGGTGTTTGGCAACTCGGGTATTAAGCAATATGTTGATAAGATTAAGGATAGGAGATACTTTAAGACTGATAAGTTTGAAGCCGGCGAAGTGCTTCAGTTCTCTGCACCCGGCAATGCCTGGGACGATCTCGAAGCGATGTCTAATGTTAATATGTTTGATTTTGATAAGTCGGGGAACTATAAAAGTAAGACAACCCGCTTTGTTGAAACACCGATAAGATATATCCGCGAAAGCGAAACACAGCTAAAGAACTTTAAGTTACTGCAAAGATATATTGTCTTAAAGAACTCTAAAGATGTTGAACTCGAAGTAGAACTCATTGACTGGAATGGCACAAAAAACAAAGAACTTCGTGTTGCTTTCCCAATGAATATCGAACAAAAGACGGAAGGTGGAATGACTACCGTTCCTGCTTCTTGTTTAAAAACTCCTGATGGTAAGAACAGCGGACTTCTTGGTGAGTATTTCGACAATCCTAATCTAAATGGCAAGCCGGTCTTCTCGCAGGTAGACGAAAACATGGCTCCTTATTGGGATAAAGGTTCGCCGGGCAAAGGTATCCCTAGTGATTTCTTTTCGGTAAGATGGGCCGGAACTATCAGTGTTCCCGAAACCGGCGACTATGTTTTGGGAATCATAACTGACGATAAAGGCAATTTATATTTTGATGATAAACTTGTGGTTAACAATTGGAATCCTTACGAGTTGAATGTTATGAAGACATTTAAAACAAGGCTGGAGAAGGGAAAAGAATATAAGATTAAGGTTGAGTTTGCTGAGATTGTCGAATATGCCGGCATACGTTTTCAATGGAAGAAGGATGAAGGCACAACTGACAACACAAAGGACAAGGCAAAGATAAGTTATGAAATCCCGTTTGGAACTGTTGATTATAATAAAGATGAGGTTGATTTCTCTATCTTGCCCGACAATAGCGAGTCGCAATTTAATCCTCAAATGTATGGTGCTATAACTAAATTACCTTATCGGGAAGCTTTGAACTGGGTGAATGTTTCCACCGGTTCTTACAAAGGTTATGGTTGTTTGTTTGCTTCGGATATGACTGTTCATTTGTTCGATGACCAGACTTTAAGCCCTGTCAACTATCCTATTGTTCAGCATGTATTATTATCTACAAGAAAAAGTCTTGCATGGAATCCCGAGTATTGGTTCGACCAAAAGGGCAATCATAAGTACCGAATGGCGCTTTATTTCCATGATGGTAACTGGAGCATGCGTTACCATGATGGAATTGCTTTTAATTATCCTTTGACTACTTTTGTTGCTAATGAAAGAAGCATTGCAACAAAAGCAAGTGAAGAAAACAAGAGCTTTGTTACAGCCACGCCATCTAATATTATTATCACATCGACCAAGCAAAGCGAAGATGGAAAAGGAACTATCATACGTTTTTATGAAGCTGAAGGCAAGAAGTGCAATGCACACTTTAGTTTGCTTAAGCCAATTAAAGAAGCTTTTAAAACTAATCTTATAGAATACGAACCTGTAGCTTTGCCTTTAGAAGCTGACGGTTCATTAAGCATTTCTGTTAAGCCTTGGGAAATTGTAACAATTATGGTTAAGGATTAATTTTAGAGGGGCTTCTAGATATTTAGCTTTATAGACTATTAGGAGAGAAAATACTTAAAGGTTGAAGTGTCTAGCATTTAATCCAATTAGACAATATTAATGAGCGACGTAAGAACGAGGACTTAACAAATATTTTCAGCACATCAGATTTTAAATATAGACTTCTGTCAATATATAGTGCGTTCTTTTTTTTCGATACATTATATCCTAACTTATACGCTTTTGGGAAACATATGTTATTGTATCTAAAAAGAGCAATCCAAGAAATGTATATTTCTTAGATTGCCCTCTTATTATTGGACTTTAATTTAAATTAAATATTAATTTGATTTCATGATTTTAATTACTTTATGGAACTTTGAATTTTCTCCATTAATATAGATCTCACAAGTATATAACCCAGCAGGTAAGTCAGAGGTATTATAGTTAAGGTTATAATTACCTTCTGATTTATATTCCTCTACCAGAACAATAACTTTTTGTCCAATTGAGTTATAAATTGCAATATTACATTTACCTGATTCATTTAAAGTATAATCAACATTAATATTGTTTACAAAAGGATTAGGGTAAATGTTTGCTGTATTTAATTTAGTTTCATTTAAAATTGAAGCTTGTTTGACAGGCATTGAATATAACATAACTCCAGCAGTATTATCGCTTGAATTAGCAACTGTAAAGTCTGCCATTCCATCACCGTTAAAATCGCCAACAGCTATAGATATAGGCCCATTTCCTAAAGTAAAGTTAGTAGCCGCTGCATAAGTGCCATTTCCATTACCTAGCAATATACTAACATTATTTGATCCAAAATTAGCTGTAGCTAAATCAATTTTACCATCTCCGTTAAAATCACCAATAGCAACTGAAGAAGGCATACTCCCGACAGCATAGTTTACGGCTGTTGCAAAAGTACCGTTCCCACTACCAATTAAAACACTAACATTATTTGAATATGAATCAGCATTTGCTGCTGCTATATCAGCTTTACCATCTCCATTAAAATCACCAATTGCAACTGAAGAAGGTAGAACACCAACAGAATAATATGTAGGAGTAAGGAAAGTTCCATTGCCATTTCCAAGTATTACTCCAACTTTATTTGTACCTGAATTGGCTGTACAAATGTCTGCTTTACCATCGTTATTAAAATCACCAACTGCTACTGAATATGGGTATGAACTAGAAGCTAACGCAACATAAGTTGCTGCCAAAAACGTACCATTGCCATTTCCTTTTAGTAATGCAACATTATTTGATCCTGAATTTGCAGTAACAATATCTGCTCTGCCATCAGCGTTAAAATCACCAATTGCTAATGCATAAGGATAAGATCCTGCGCCAACAGATACGCTGGTTGCTGTAGCAAAACTGCCTGCTCCATTTCCAATCAAAATACTTACATTCCCACCCATATAATTAGCTGTTGCAATATCAAGCTTGCCATCGCCATTAAAGTCGCCTACTACTACGGCAATAGGATAGCTTCCTACTTTAAAATTTGTAGTTGAGGTAAATCCTCCTGTTCCATTACCTAGTCTAACACTTACAGTGTTATCATAAAAATTTGCTGTAACAATATCAGCTTTACCATCTGCATTAAAATCACCAATTGCTACTGCTTGTGGGTCACTTCCAACAGCAACTGTACCTGAAGTATAGTTTGGAGTCAGATTAGGTGAGTTAGTTAAATTAAAGAAAGGAGTTGTGCATAAGTTAGAGTACGATGTTAATGTACTTACTGTTACTGATAGAGGAACTACCGAACCTGCACCTGCGGGAACTGTAACTGTAATAGATGTGGCAGTAGCTGCACTTACTGTAGCTTTTACTGCTCCAAAATAAACGATGTTACTGGCAGGGGTAACGCTAAAACCGGTACCTGTAATTGTAACTGTTGTGCCAATTGTACCGCTGGTTGGTGCGAAAGATGTAATCTTTGGAGCTGCCATTGTTATTGATGCTGTTAAAAAAGTCATCAAAAAGATAATTGTAAAGGTTTTTTTCATTTTAATTTCGATTTTGAATATTTATAAATATGATATTTTTAATTTAATTTTTTTAATTTTTTCACACCACAAAATTACTATCAATAACAGAAAAATCATCTAAAGTAATCCCTATTTATCTATTAGAGAAGACCCTAATTTATATTAAGGCTTTACTCTATGTTAAATTCTAAAATTTATACCTCTTTGTTTTATCTTTTTTATTAAACTATCTAAAACTAAAGTTGACAATCCCTCATTCCCTTCTCCTTAAGGTGGGATTGTTAATTAAAATAAATGTAATTAGAAAATAAATTTATTTTAAATACTTAATATTCAGAAAAGCTTCAGATATTAAATTTATCAAAGAAAGTTATATTTTTTTGAAATCTAACTCTTAATTGCATTTATGAGCAAAAGGTTACCAGCGAACCTTGTTAAAGATATGTTAAAGATATGTTAAAAATTGCGGATGATTTAATATTAGTTCAATATTGGGGATAGTTAATTATTTTTTATTTTAAGCGTTTTAGGTGTTATATACATATATATAATATAGCTTTCAATTTTAGCAATGAAAAAAGCTTTTTTAGATTACCTAACGATATTACACTTCATTCTCTTTTTCTCTTCGGCTTTACAACTTTTAGTCTTTTCATCAATCCCTTATTTAGTTTTCCTTTTCGTACTACCTGTGCTGTTTATACGTTGTAGTTCAACATTTATCACCATAATATTTTTCAACTCTTTTTTAGAGATTTCAATTATTAGTGGGATATAGATTCCCGGAAGGCTAAATACAACTTGGGTTGCATATTTTTTATAGATCTTCTTTTCGAAGTAGCCATTAATATCAGTAGTTATAAGCTTCTTTTCGGTGCCAACTTCCACTATTATATCTTTAACACCTTTTTTGGTGATGCTATCAGTTGCAGTTCCGCTAAGGGTTGTCATGTAAGTCTTGTGTTTGCCGGGTTTCTGCATCCTTCTTCTCGCCTTGAAGTAGCTTTTATAGAACTCTGCATTAATATATAAGTAAATACTTACGGCAACATCCAACAAATCGTTTAGCATTAGCTTACATGCTTTAATTTTTACTTTTATTTGTTGATTGTTTTTCACCTTTGCTTTTAATGCATGTTTTAATTGCAAAATAAGTTTGCGGAAATTAACAATATCAGCCCCAAATTGTGTGATCTGTGTTTGAGTAATTTTATAGGGCAGCAATTCGGGAGCCAGTGCATTGGCCCTTTCGAACACTTGTGAAGCCTCCATATAAAGGCTGTCGTCCGTCATTCTGTCTAGTTTTCTTTTTGGATATTCAAATTGGGCTGCGTCTGCAATCATTGTGTTAGCCTGATAATAAAGAAACAACGCTTGTTTGATTGCAAATAGCTCACTTATATTTAATATTCTTGTAGTTTTTTTTGATACAGTTATCCCTTTTGGGCTTTTTTGCTTCGTAACACTGTACTGACTAAGCTGATTGACAGTAAGTTTCAATTGATCAGCACAGTAGGATATATGTACATTGTCTTGCCAAACCGATTTAAACTTATCCATAGTTTTTGATGTAGTCAAAAATATTTTAAATTCTATTTCATCCAGATCGTTCATTTTGGTTTATGATTTAGTTATTTGCTTAATTATTAGGGATGAACCCTTATTTCGTTAATTTATTTACTGCGAAATTACTTTTAATTATCCATTAAACTGATATAAATAAATTTTATTTTCGATATATTATTTAGATGACTGATTATATGTTATTTTATTTTTTTCAATGATTTTCTTTGGCAGGATAAGAATTTTTATTTTTATGATAATTTTTTT
>CAIWDQ010000208.1 GCA_903911455.1 uncultured bacterium | reverse complement strand
TACGTTATAAATAATATGTATCTTTGAACTCTTAAACCTCTCCTAAAGTCCTCTCCAAAGGAGAGGACTTTAGGAGAGGTTTAAGAGTTCAAAGATACATATTATTTATAACGTAGCATTAAATTTTCTATTTCTTCTACTTCCATTGGGATATTCTTCATAAGATTAATAGGTTTGTCTTCAGTTACTAGAATATCATTCTCTATACGAATTCCAATCTTTTCTTCTTTAATATAAATACCGGGTTCGCAAGATAATACTACACCAGGTACAAATGGAGTTTGTTTAGTCCCTGAATCATGAGCATCTAAACCAATAAAGTGAGAAAGACCATGCATATAATACTTAAAATACATAGGACTATCAGGGTTTTGCTTATCAACATCTTCTTTTGTAAACAAGCCCAAACCTATCATTTCTTCTTCCATAAGTTTGCATGTTTCTTTATTAAGATTATCAATAGTATTACCAACTACAAAGTGAGGAATCATCTTCTTATGAACTCTTAAAACAGCTTCATAACAAGCCTTCTGACGTTCAGTGAACTTCCCATTAACTGGAATAGTACGCGAACAATCAGCAGCATAATTACTATATTCTGCACCAAAATCTATAAGTAAAAGATCACCATCTTTACATTCACAATTATTATCAACATAATGTAAAGTACAAGCATTTACACCGTCAGCACAAATCGGAGGGAAGGCATGAGCTTCGGCTCCATTTACAGTAAACTTATGACTTATTTCAGCAGATACTTCTCTTTCGTTAATACCTGGCTTTACTATTTTTAGGAGACTATCAAAAGTACTGGCAGTAATGTCACAGGCTTTCTGTATTAAATCTATCTCTTCTTTTTCTTTACTTAATCTTAAATCAGCAATTATTGGAGCTAATCTTTTATATTTATGTAAAGGATATTGTTCTTTTATCTTTTTAGTAAAGCGTTGGTCAGGTGATTCAACTACTGGCATAAACTTTATTAATTCGTTAGCATTCAAATAAACATGCTCACAATTCATTAATAAATCTTTGAGTGCTGCCTCAAAATCACTTAACCAAATAACTGTTTTAATACCAGAAATTGCTTTTAATTCATCTTTATCTGGTATATGACCGTACCATGTCATTGTTAATTCATCAGGTTCAGGCGAAAAGATAATTTCTCTATACTTCTCTATAGGATGTTCCGGACAGATTACCAATGTAATATTCTTATAATTTACACCAGTCAGATAAAACATGTCCGAATGTTGCCTATAAGGGAAATACTGATCCCCATTACGTGGCATTTCATCATTAGAATTAATTATTGCTACAGATTTTGGTTTTATTTTCTGTGCCAATTTATTTCTGTTCTTTACAAATAACTCATTATTAACACTCATAGCTTTTTATTGATATTTATCATTTTTATTTTGATTATTAAGAACCTTACTTACGAAATATTTTCATATATTTGTTGACTCAAATTACACTACAAACGTACAAAATATTTGTATGGTATATGTACTTTTTAATTAATAATTTTTAGTTATAACGAAAACAAATTATCATGAGTATGTCTTTAGTAACTCTATCGTCTGTAACAAAGAAATTTGTGATGGCATTTGCAGGAATATTCTTAATGGTGTTTCTGGTAGTGCATCTGGCAATTAATCTTTGTTTGTTAAGAAATGATGGTGGCGAATGGTTTAATGCTGCTGCCCATTTCATGGGAACCAATTATGTCGTTAAAGTCTTTGAAATTGTATTGATGACCGGTTTCCTAATCCACATTTTCTTTGGGATCTTATTGCAGATCCAAAACTGGATGGCCAGGCCTGTTAGATACATGGTCACTAACAAAACAACAACTCCATTCCTATCTAAGTATATGATATATACCGGAGGAATAGTATTTATCTTTTTAATTATTCATTTCATGAATTTTTATTTCAGAGAGATTGGATTGGTAGCTAATGATGTTACAATGGGAGAAGGGGAACCTAATTTTTATCAGGTAACTATAAATTTATTTAGCAATACTACTTACTCTATATTATATATAGTATTGATAGCAACTTTAGGATTTCATTTAAATCATGCATTCCAGGCAGCTTTTCAATCTCTTGGACTCAATCATCCTAAATATACTCCATGTATAAAAGGTTTTTCTACAGTGTATTCAATAATTATTGCTGTAGGTTTTTGCATCATTCCAATATTTTTTATGTTTTTTAAATAATTAAAAGATGACACAATTAAACTCAAAAATACCACAAGGTCCATTAGCCGAAAAATGGTCTCATTATAAAGCACATCAGAATCTTGTAAATCCACCTAACAAACCTAAGTTAGATATTATTGTTGTAGGTACAGGTTTAGCCGGTGCTTCAGCTGCTGCAAGTTTAGGAGCATTAGGTTTTAAAGTAAAGATTTTCTGTATACAGGATAGTCCAAGAAGAGCACATAGTATAGCTGCTCAAGGCGGTATTAATGCTGCTAAAAATTATCCAAATGATGGTGATAGTGTTTATCGTTTATTCTATGATACTATTAAAGGTGGTGATTATCGTGCCAGAGAAGCTAATGTACATCGTTTAGCTGAAGTTAGTAATTCAATCATTGATCAATGTGTTGCTCAGGGCGTGCCTTTTGCAAGAGATTATAGTGGTTTATTAGATAATCGTTCGTTTGGTGGTGCTCAGGTATCTCGAACTTTTTATGCTCGTGGTCAAACCGGACAACAATTATTATTAGGTGCTTATGGTGCATTAAGTCATCAGATTAAACTTGGTAATGTTAAGTTATACACCCGTCAGGAAATGATGGATGTTGTTTTAGTTGAAGGTAAAGCAAGAGGTATCATTACCAGAAATCTTGTTTCAGGCGAACTTGAAAAACATTTCGGACATGCAGTAGTTGTTGCTACAGGTGGTTATGGTAATGTATATTTCCTTTCAACCAATGCTATGAATTCTAATACTAGTGCAATCTGGCAGATTTACAAAAGAGGTGCTTTCTTTGCTAATCCTTGTTATGTTCAAATACATCCTACTTGTATTCCTGTTCATGGAGATTATCAATCAAAACTTACTCTTATGAGCGAAAGTTTGCGTAATGATGGTCGTATCTGGGTTCCTAAGAATAAAGAAGATGCTGAAAAGATCAGGAAAAAACAAATGAATGCCATTGAACTTAAAGAAGAAGATCGTGATTATTTCTTAGAAAGAAGATACCCTGCTTTTGGTAATCTTGTTCCTCGTGATGTTGCTTCAAGAGCTGCTAAAGAAAGATGTGATGCTGGTTTTGGTGTTGGTACTACAGGTTTGGCTGTTTATCTTGATTTTAAAGACTCAATCAAACGTTTAGGTAAAGATGTTATTGAAGAAAGATATGGCAACCTCTTCCAGATGTACGAAAAGATAGTTGATGAAAATCCATACAATAATCCAATGATGATTTACCCAGCTGTACATTATACAATGGGTGGTACTTGGGTTGATTATGAATTACAATCTACTATCCCTGGTTTATTTGTAGCTGGTGAAGCTAATTTCTCTGATCATGGTGCTAATCGTTTGGGTGCTTCTGCATTGATGCAGGGTTTATCAGATGGTTATTTTGTTCTTCCTTATACTATCCAGAATTATTTATCTAAAGACATAAAAGTTCCTCGTATGTCAACCGATGCTCCTGAGTTTGTTGAAACTGAAAAAGCTGTTAAAGACAGACTGGATAAGTTGATGGGCATTAAAGGAAATAAATCTGTAGATTATTTCCATAAGAAACTTGGTCATATCATGTGGGAAAATGTTGGTATGGGCAGAACTGCTGAAAGATTGCAAAAAGCTATTGATTTAATTAAGGAATTGAAGAAAGAATTTTGGTCTGACTTAAGAATTCCTGGTGATAACAATGGCGTTAATACCGAATTAGAAAAAGCTACACGTGTTGCAGATTTTATCGAATTAGGTGAATTAATGGCAATAGATGCTTTACAACGTGAAGAGTCATGTGGTGGTCATTTTAGAGAAGAACATCAAACTCCTGAAGGAGAAGCAAAAAGAAATGATGATGACTTTAAATTTGTTGGAGCCTGGGAATACAAAGGCGAAAACGAAACTCCTGTTTTACATAAAGAACCATTGGTTTACGAATCAATAGAAGTAAAACAAAGAGATTATAAATAATATTGATTTAATCACATTTAAAAAGAAAAACATGGATCTTACATTAAAAATATGGCGTCAGGAAAATCCTAAAGCAAAAGGGAAATTCGAAACATATAAAGTTACCGGTATATCTACAGAATGTTCGTTTTTAGAAATGCTTGACATTCTTAATGAAACTTTAATCGACAAAGTTCAACTTCCAATTAATTTCGATCACGATTGTCGCGAAGGTATTTGCGGTATGTGTAGTTTATACATTAATGGCCGTCCACACGGGCCAGATGATGAAGTTACTACATGTCAGTTGCACATGCGTAAATTTAAGGATGGTGATACAATAGTAATTGAACCTTGGCGTTCGAAGGCATTCCCGGTTATAAAGGACCTTATGATTAATCGTAATGCATTTGACGAAATTATTCAGGCTGGTGGTTATGTATCAGTAACAACAGGTGGCATACCTGATGCAAATTCAATCCCTATCAACAGAGCAGATGCTGAGTTGGCTATGGATGCTGCTGCTTGTATAGGTTGTGGTGCTTGTGTGGCTGCTTGTAAAAATGCTTCTGCAATGTTATTTGTAGCTGCTAAAGTATCTCAGTTTGCATTATTACCACAAGGTAAAATGGAAGCTCAAGCTAGAGTTGAGGCTATGGTTGCTAAGATGGATGAACTTGGTTTTGGTAATTGTACCAATACATATGCTTGTGAAGCTGAATGTCCTAAACAAATATCAGCAGATAATATTGCACGTATGAATCGTGAGTTCTTCTGTGCAAAAGTTTCGTAACACATAGATGTTTACATAAAATAAAAAACCTCCTTTTCAAACGAAAGGGAGGTTTTTTATTTATCTTTTATGTTTATGTTGGCTTTATTGCTAATGAGATCGCGAAGTCTCAACACCATACAATATTGCCTCTTTTAATACATCAATGTTAATATCTTTTAAAGTTTTAAACTTAATGCAATAACCACTCACTTTCGCATTACCAAGTGTTTTTCCATATGTTTGGGCTAAATATGTCTTATCGTCTATACCAAGGATATATACTGAGATCCCAGTAGTGTTTGCACTTATACCAATTTGAAAAAACTCTCTGGTTTTCCCATCAGCATATTTAATAGTTTGAAACCCATATCCTATATTAGGGTTACTAACAGTTTTACCTTTTTCGTTTTTGCCATCTAAGAACCATAATTTACAATCAGGTATTAATTGTAAAATAATATGGTGCAACTCTTGCATTTCACCACGTTTTTGTTCAGGTTGAGTTGCAATATACTCTTTGATTTCTTCTTCTACGTTCATATATAATTAAAGTATACTTAATTGCGTATTGTTTCGTAGTGAAGCGCAATTACTCCGCAATCAAATGTTTTAGTTTCTATTAGATTCAGTTTAGTAGTTTCTGTTACACCTTTAAATAATGGCATGCCGTTACCAAGTAATACTGGATTTACAAAAATCCAAAATTCGTCAATTAATCCTTCTTTTAGTAATGAATGAGAAGTCCTAGGACTTCCAAAGATTAAAATATTTTTCCCTTCTTGGGCTTTTATTTCATTTATTTTGTTTGCAAGTCCGTCACTAATAACTATGGTATTGTTTAGGCCTTCTTCGCTCATTGTCTTTGAGAGCACAACTTTTGAAACTTTATTGTACCAAGCCGAATGTTCTATATCATGTTTTGATGCGTTTGCTTGCTCTCCGGCATTTGGCCAATAAATCTGCATCATTTCATAAGTTACG
Organism: uncultured bacterium; assembly: GCA_903911455.1. GTDB lineage: Bacteria > Bacteroidota > Bacteroidia > Bacteroidales > JACABE01 > JBAXLO01. Next base: position 3,724 of record CAIWDQ010000208.1, on the reverse strand, counting down.
CGTCCATATAATGCAGTGTCAGCAAGGTCAGTCATAGTACCCACAAAGTCAAACATTGCATCGTCAAATTTTATCCAGTTCATTTCTCCATTAAGTCCTGCCACAAAACCGTCAAGAGAAGTGTGCATAAAGAATATTAATTTTCTCATTTTATTTTTGAATAAAATTTATATCGAAAATAAACAACTGAATTTAATAATAGTTCTGATTGTAGATTAGGAGGGTTGTTGCTAAGGCATAGCGGCTTGACTAAGTATGTTTAAGCACGCAAAATCTTCTCCATCTTCCTGCCTTTAGCTAACTCGTCTACTAATTTATCTAAATACCTTACTTGTTTTGTTAGTGGGTTTTCAATGTCTTCTATTCTACAACCACATATTACACCGGTAATGAGTTCAGCATTTGGATTCAATTTAACACTCTTAAAAAACGACTCAAAACTTATATTTTCCTCAATAAGTTCTTTTATTCTTTGGTCATCATATCCGGTAAGCCATTCTATTACTTTATGTAACTCTTCTTTTGTCCTGCTTTTACTTTCTACTTTTGTAACGTAATGAGGGAAAACAGAAGCAAAAGTCATTTTTGCAATCCGTTCGTTATGTTTGTTTTACAATTCAGTAATTATACTTATTTTATTTAATAATTCTAAAGCCAATTTTCCCAGAGAATTATATTCTCTAAAACTCATTTCAGGATTTGGAAAACTAACAGATGTATTACAATCCTTTATCTCGCGTATTACAATTTTAATTGGAACTTCATTTATTGCAAGTGGATCATTTTCTAGTATAATACTGATATACCTAGGGTGAAAAAATAATATCTGAATAAGTTTTGGAATAACTATACCCTGTTGAACTACAATTTTCTGTGTGTTAATTTCATTTAGTATCAGAAACCCATTTGAGGCAATATTGTTTCTTATTAATTGGCATACAGTCTCAAAAGGCAAAGTTGTTGTTTTTTCTATAATAGACGATCTCATATATTTCTAGATTAAATTATTTACAAAACAAATTACAAATATTTTACTTTTTTAAACATTATTACTTTCCAAATTAATAATTATAGATTCGCTTGCCGCTACTTTGCCTATGATGGCTAACGACCGAGGCTATATGTAGTAAAGGATTGCGGATTGCTTTCCTGTCCACCTACACCGGAGTTTGAGCGTGGTAGAATGCTTAATTACCTCTGAAACCCTTATTAGCTGTACCGCTTGTTAGCCGCTTTCATTTCTATTTAGAATATAACAAGTCATTCAAATTAATTATTTTACTGCCATTTTTTTCGTAATAATTCAGCATTTCGTCAATTTTCCTTTTATCATAACTCGTAATACAATCTGATAAGACTGTAACTTTGTAGTTTCCCTTGCACATATTAAATACGGTTGATTTCACGCAAGCAATGGCGTCAGCTCCTGTAATGTAAAATTCGCTTATTTCATTGTTCTTGATAAAGTCAGCAAAATCTTGGCTGGTCAATGCGTTGCCTTTGGATTTTTCAAAAATGTTTTTGGAAACCAATTTCAGGTCCGAAACTAATTCAGCCCCACGAGTATTAGGTTTGAAAGTCCTTGTGCCATCAGATAAGTTATAATGCCTTATGTAAACGACATGAATTTCATTTTCTACTGCCCAATCTATTGACCGATTAACATTATCAATGATTTCTTTGTAGTTTTTGGTAATGTCATTTTGAATATCAATTACCACTAAAGACTTTTTCTGCATGGGATTTCCTTCTTTTATTTTTATTTTTATGTTTTAATTCAATTTTCTATATCATTGTTCATAGCACTGTCGTTTGTTCGCTTGCGGCTAACGTTTTGCGGCATTGCGATGGGCGGGCTTTTGAAACCGTAAATTTTCTGCCAGAACCAAAGTTTATTAATTGCCGAAATATTTCTATTTGCACTTTCCGCCCACTAACGCAAAACCCGTGTAAGTGGCAGTTCTTTTTAAATCGTGTCAAGTCTAAAACTTCTGTACGTCCGGTTGTTCTAATCCATTTTACAGTTCCATAGTCTTGGCTTAGCCATACTGTAGACTTGTCAGGGGTAGTTGATCTGTCATACACCATCAAATTTAGTTTAAGACATTTTTTTAAAACAGTGTTTCCTATAGAAACATCTTCAAATTCGTAGTCCTTTATAAAGACTTCCATAATAAAACTCCATTTAAGTTTTGCAAGGTCGAAAGGCTTTAAAAATGTTATACCTGGCGATAGAATATGAGTGAAATTTTTCTTTGTCAGCTCAGTTGGGCTTTGATTTTCGGTAAGTGAAGCTAGCCAAATTGTATCATTCTTAAAAATCATAGCAGAACCAGAAAAGCTTTCAAGTTGAGCCCATATTCCAGTTGTGTCATTTGCACTTGAAATGTAGTAAGCAGTGTCATTGTCAATGGGGATTTTTCTCCATACTAATTTTATTGTGTCATGAAGACCAGAGGCATGAAAAGAATTGTAAATACAATTGTAGTATAAAGTATCACCTTTAGGTTTAAAATAGTCAGCTAGATCAATGACTGAATTTTGTCCGTTCGCAACTGTTCCGATACTAAATAATGCTAAAACTATAATCCTTATTCTCATTGTTAAAATGTATGTCTAATTGCCCCTTAATTGTTTATGTATGACGAATTCTTATAAAGGCAACTAAATTTGTCTGGCTTTATATAACAAACGTGTTGATTATTTTTTTACAAAGATAATAATATATTTCATAAATCACTAAATCACCAAATCCTCTTCGTTTCCTTTTTCATATCCTTCATAATAATAGGATTGTTCGATTCCTTTAAAAATGATTTCTCGGTTGTTAATTTCATCAGTCAGATTAGCTACAATCAAGGTTCTTAATTCCAAATCGTTAATGGGGCTTCTTTCCATAGCTTGAAAGTAAAGTTCTTTGCTTACAAACTGCCAGTTTACAACTTTTTTTAGTTTAGTTTTTAGGAGTATATCCAGCCATATTCGCATGGTTCTACCGTTACCTTCCATAAAAGGATGGGCAATATTCATTTCAACATATTTGGCAATAATTTCTTCAAAGGTATTTTCAGACATTTGTTCAATTTTTATCAAAATTTCATTCAAATACAAAGCGTTCGCAAATCTAAAACCACCTTTTGTAATATTCATTGTGCGTATTTGTCCGGCAAAATTAAATAAGCCATCAAACAGATATTTGTGTATTTGCTGCAAACCTTTTGTAGTGCCAATTTCAATTTTGTTTATATCACCTGTTTCAAACAAGCGAAAAGCGTTTTCTAAACTTTTTTTATCTATGTTTTTCATGTTATAACTAAATTTGAGTTGTCTGTTGCAAATATCTCTAATATTTATAACCCCAATTTACTTTAAATATATATAAACACTTCCATTTTAGTATGTTGTACTCTTGTTATAATAATATAGTTGTCTTGTTATTTTTTAACAAAGATAATAATTTATTTCTTATAAATCACCAAATCACCAAATCACTATATCACTATATCACTAAATCACCAAATCCTCTCCAAAGCTTCGCCAGGTCAGTTACAACTGACAGGCTTATAATCTGCAAATATATTCAATATTTATTCATTACAATATTATTTTTTAAAAAAAAGCCCCCTATCAAATCAATGATAGAGGGCACCCTTTATTTTAAACTATTGAATTCTTTGAATTCTTAATTTATTTGAATCCTAAATTCAACTAATAAATGCAACTT
>CAIWDQ010000207.1 GCA_903911455.1 uncultured bacterium | reverse complement strand
CTTTAATTAGCATTTCATCATCTTCATGCAAAAGAATAATTAAGGAAGATAAACCAAAATTTATATTAGAAATACCCGATTCATATAAAAGACATAGACCAGATATATATTACGAAATTAATAAAATCCATTCTGATGAACTTATGCTAAATAAATTATGGCTTGGTACTGATTCATTTGAATTACGTTTATGGTCAAAAGTAGAAGTAACTAATGGAGGAGAAGTTTATGTTATAAAAAAAATTAATAATAAATGGAAATGTTTGCATTATTTCTATATTGAAAATGAAGCTGAATGGTGTAATGATTATTATACTTATGCATCCAGAAAAACAATAGATACTTTTTGGGTTAAGAAAGTACAGCCTAAAACAAACTTGAATAATTTCTTTTCTCTAATTGAGAAGGAAAATATATACAACCTTCCTTCACAAGATGATATTAAAGGTTGGAAAAACATTGTTGATGATGGTATAACTTTTAATATAGAAATTGCAACAAAATATAAATACAAATTTTATCATTATAATTGTCCTGATGTATATAGGAAGAAATATAAAGAATGTAATCAAATGACAAATATACTTGATATCTTTGATAAAGAATTTGGTTTACACCTTAATTTTAATGGTGATTATAAATGTTGTTATTAAAAGTTGTCGTTTATACGTAAATAAAGAAATATAATTTGCATTAAAAAACAAAATGAAAACCTAAAACCCCTCGGCAAGCTCGGGGACCCTTAGCTGGGGTTAGCAGATAAAAAAGAAATTACTCAAAGATTAACTAAAATGAGTATCTTTGTAAAAATTTAATTGCTATGGAAAGAATCGTAAATATACATATAGAAAAATTACCGGAAGGATTTTATCTTGCCACTTCAGACACCTTGCAAGGATTGGTAGCACAAGGCAGAACAATTTCTGAAACAATAGAAATTGCAAAAGATGTAGCTAAAAAACTAATTGAAGCGCATGAAGAGCAAATTTCTAATTTAAATCCTACTTCAGATAATTTTGATTACCCTATATTTATAGGAGTATAAGATGGGGAAATTATCAGGTTTCAAATATAGAATGATAATTAGAATTCTTAAGAAGTTTGGATTTGAATTTTATCGTCAAGCAGCAGGAAGTCACGAAATATGATATAATCCTATAACAAATAGATTTACTACAATTCCAAATCATGTTGGAGATATGTCTGAAGGTACTTTAAAAGCAATCTTAAAACAAGCAGATATTGATGTAAATGATTTTTTAGAATTGAAATAATATCATTCCGTACTTGACACTGAATCTCATGCTAATTTAATCGTCTACAGAAGTTGTATTGTGGTAAAGTTGTTACTAATAAACATGGGGATTGCGGGTCAAGCCCGCAATGACGGCATAGTAAATCACCAAATCACCAAATGTTTTTTTTATTCATAATTCATAATTCATAATTCATAATTATTTCGTCAGGCTTATCCAGAAATCATGCTCAGTATCTATTATATCCATATCTATTCGCAAAGCCTCTTTATCTATTTCCTCTTTAGTGAATTTATAATTGGTGATATAAAAGTCGTTCATATTTGATTGTTTTTGGATTTGTCCGTAGAAATATCTAAAGAAAAACAAATCGTCGTAGGATTTTATATATGCAGGAACAGTAGCATCGTTCATCTTTTCCTGAGCTAATGTCTTTCTGAAATCAGGAAAATAAATCCAGCCAAGATCGGAGGTAACATTCGTTTCTTTTTCAATCAATATCAGACTTATGCCAATAATACGTACATCAGAAACCTGACGGTCGTTATCCAGAAACTGATCTTCTTTAATCTTAAAGCCAACAACTTTATATATTGAAGCATCAAAAGCTTTTATGTCTAGTTTCTTAGTTAATTCTTCGTCTTTATACACCTCTCCTTTATTTTTGATATAAGTAGAAATTATCTCCAGCAATTTATTATTATCAAACAACAACTGATTATCCTGAGGCGAAATAAGTCGCCATATCCTTGTGTCCCAAACAACCATTCTTTCTTTAACATCAGAACACTGAATGTAGCCATCTTTATTATATTGAAGCGTATATTTGGGAGTATTCAGCAACTCAATATTTTTATCAGTAGGGAAAGCCGGAATAATTCGATTAAAACAAAGTATATTTTCATAATCTCTCTGCATCCTCAGCCTCCCCGTCGTATCCCAAACTGTCCAGATACCTTTGCGGCAATTATTCTCAAACTTACCTTCGGCTTTCTTTTTACCGTTTTTATAATACGAAACATAATTCCCGTTCAACCTACCCTGTAATGTTTCAAAGTTGCAAACATAAGTTGCACCGTTAAAAGCCTGTTTTTGTGCTTTAGTATTTAATGTAAGCAAAGCAATAACTACTAAGATTAAAGTTATTCTTTTCATTTTATTTTGTTTTAAAACCCCAATATTTTAATACATCATTTGAGATATTATTATAAGGAATCCCCGGTTCAGAATTATTCACTTTCTCTTTTACATATCTAAAAGCAATGTGTCTTTTTCCTTCCGTTGCAATGTAATAACTAGTAAAGACCGGATATTCTTTTTTACCAAACAGTGTGCTTTGTAAAGGATCATATTGAGACATATATGAATCACCAATCACTCTTTTCCTTTTATTTACTAAGGCATCATTTTTCTTATGAAGATAAATAATAAAATCTAAAGAAAATTCACATTTAAACCCAATAAAACCTTCAGTCATTTCATTCAACAACCAATCAGCATACTTATCATTCATATCATTCTTAATATTATTTTTAGAATAATAATGATAAGCAGCAAGCCACTCAGAGCAAGCCGGCAAACGATAAATAAAAGTAATACTATCCTTATTATCCTTTAAAGTCTTCCATTTGCAAAAGTTCATAGCAGCCTCCCAAGTAATGCCAAGCACAGGATAAGCATCATATTCATCACTTCTTACATACTTCATATAGGCATCGTGAGTGGTAATATTAGTATCAGGCAACTGACATAAATAAAATGCAGCAGAAGAATCCTCCCTTATAGCATTCAAATATTCTTTATACTCTTTAAAAGTAACAAACTCGCTTATCTGAAAACTCTTAACAGTATGCTCGTGAGCATTTGTATTTTCACCAAGCAACTTATATAGATTAAGAGTCTGCGAAGGAATAGTAGTAAGATGATTAAGAGCTTTATCAGAAATAAAACTCATAAAGATTATAACTATACTCAAAACAGAAATAATCTTAATAATGTGTTTGATATTCTTTTTATTCTTCATAATCTTATTTGTTTTGATAAAACTTCAAGTACTCTAAGTACTCCAAATACTCTAAATACTCTAAATACTCTAAATACTTCCTTACCTTGGTAGAAACTGTTTCGCATCCCCGGTAGGAGTAATAATGTAGAATTTATCCTTAGGTTTATCTTCATCATCTTTAAAAAAGTATTTCACCGAAACAGAATACGACAATTGCACAACAGGTTCGGTAACCACAGGATTAATAACCAAATCATACAAATCATAACTAAGCTGACTATAAAACTTAGAATTAGTTTTAGGCGCCTCATTTACTATTGGCAACGAAGAAGACTTCTTTTTAGCTGCATTTAACGAAGGACGAGAAAAAGCCTGATAATTAAAATACCTTGTCTGAGGATAGATAGTTGCAAAGTTATCACTTATAATCTTTTTTAAAGTATCAAACTTAAAACCTAACTTTTCGTAGGATTTAATCTTAGCTTTAACTTCCAACAAGCATTTCATACGCAGACTATCCAACTGTTGCTGAAGATTAGTAACGAAGTAATCAACTTTAACGATGTCATAAATTTCAGCATAAGTAGCAGCAGTCATAATACCATCCATCATACTAGATTTTGTAAAATGAACCGAAATATTCTTCTGCATTTCAAAACCTGCAGGAACTTCATTATATGTCTTACTAAAGAGCTTAGTCTCTGTTTGAATATCAAATCTGGGGACAAAAGAAATCATATCAATCCTCACTTCATTGGTATCAAAACCTATCAACGAAAGTTTCTGTTTAAAAACAGATATCCTATGAGCCATCATCTGATCAGTAGCTTCAATAGTCTCCCCTACCTGAACAATATTAAAGATAGCAGTATAATCATCAGCCACCAGATTCATCAAACCATTAACAATAACAGTAAACTCATTATTATTCTGGATAGGTGCATAACTTGCAGGACCTCTGCTAGTATTTTGCAGCAATTGATTAGTATTGTAAAGATAATTACCACACTGTTGAGCAAAGATAGTTGTATGACTTATTAATAAGATAAGTGTTGAAAGAAGAATTGTTTTTTTCATGTTTATATTTGATTTGTTAAAGAATTAAATTTAATAACGCTTATTAAGATTGAATATTATATTAGTACAAATAATAAAGGCTGCCAGATATCTGACAGCCTTACTCATCATAATTATGTTAAAGTGCATAGATAAACTTAATTATCCATACAAATATCTTATTTCAATACAGTAAATTTCTCTACAATCTGCTTATCTGTATAATTCATCTTAATTAAATAAACCCCCAACGACAAATCCGAAACATTAATTGTGGTTTCTTTATAATTAATAATTTGAGTCTTTAAAAGCTTACCTTCCAAAGAAATTATATCAAAAGAAAGAGGTAATTTATCAGATTTAAACACTATATTTAATTTATCTTTGGCAGGAACAGGATAAATACTAAAGTTATCATTAGATTTACTAAACTCATTTATACTATAAGTAACATCAGTTTTCCACAAACTATTTCCCGCAGTCGCAACATATAAAGTATTGCTTGTAGTTGATAATTGAAGGTTAGAAAGAGTCATTCCTAAATAAATGCCTGAATTATTTAATGCATTCCAACTAATAAGATCTGCACTGCGATAAACCCCTGCAGTTGTACCAACATACCACATATTATTCATATATTTAATAGAATTGATCTGAACTCCTGAAGGCAAACCACTATTAGGTATGTTTTTCCAACCATTACTACCCAACATTAATATTTTATCAACACCGACACCTGTTGAATAATCAGTTATAACTACAACTGCCGAATTAGTAGGTCCTCCAAAAGCAGTAACAGCTTTTCCATAAATGCCCTGATTAAGTTCAATGTTTCCATTAGTAACTGTGTAAGATAATGTCCATGTATCTCCATTATTAGTTGAAATTAAAATCATATCATTACCATTAAAATCATCGGCAAATAACAATAAAGTATCAGTAAGTCCTTTGCCATTAACTCCAAAAAGATTGTTAATACCAAATGGAACCAATCCTGCATTTATCTTTGTCCAGGTATTTCCATTATTTATTGTACGGAAAACACCTGTTTTGTAATTCCCGGTAGAATCTATAAATACATTATGTACAAATACACCCAAATTACCATTCTTACCTTCATAAGTCATATTAACAGTTTTAGCAACCGGCTGTGAAGTTGTAGGAGTCCAGGTTGCACCAAAGTCAGCAGATTTATAAACCAAGGTACCTCTTTGAGTTGTAGAAACAATATCAGCAATAGCAAAAACATTATTACCAACTAATTTAAATATATCAGAACAATTAACAATATTATACAATGTAGAGATTCCGGTATTAGATAAATTCCAGGTAACGCCACCATCTAACGAACGCATAACACCTCTTCCTTCATCAACATAAGTTAAAAGACTATCTCCTTTTTGAACAAGATCAGTAGTATTTAAACCAAAGAAGCCAGTATTAATAACAGTCCATGTAGTACCATTATCTGTTGAATGATATAAGTTTTTATTCATCCCCCCCGAAGCAAATAAACTGGTTGAAGATACTTTAAAGATGTCATCAAAGCGAGGAGCAATTATACCACAATTATATAAAGGCACAGTATCAAAAGTAACACCATGATTTAAGGAACGCATGTACTTGGCATTATTTAAGGTGTCAACACCCAAAGTTAAAAGAAGATTATCAGCTGCTACAAGGTTTAGAATCTGCATAGCAGGATTAGTAGTTATATTATTACGAATATTTACCCATTGTAAAGTAGTTGTTAGATCCATCTTATAAACATTTCCATCATCCCGATTATTATAATAAATTAAGTTATTAGATGGTTCGGAAGTTAAAGCAGTTTCATCAAAACCATTTACCAATCCTGGAACAGTCGGAACCTGAGTTATAGTAACACCATCTGAAGTAAAGAAAAGATTGCCTCCTAATTGGAAAAACTGTTTAGTATTACTAATATTTAAGAAGTTTGTTGTATAACCTGCATCAACACCTATAAAAGCTCCATTTACCCATGTACCTGAAGGAACATTAGTATTAAATAAATATACACTATCATTATTATTCCCTGATTGATCTATTTTAAAGTAAAAACGGAACACTTTTGAATTAACAGGACCTCCTAAATCATAAAACCAACCTGTTGAAGTTGGATTTCCTGAACTTGTCCACGTTGCTCCATTATCAGTAGATTGATAAATATGAGTATAATCATTATCCAAGGCAGCATAAAGATTGCCATTAGTTACTACAATATCTGTTGCACTATTTGAAAGTATAGAGTTAAAGTTACAATAAGTCCATGAGGTTCCATTATTAGATGTTTTAAACACACCACCATCTGTAGAGATAAAAATATTGGAACCATTGCTTACAAACTGATTAACATTACCACCTTGCATCAATGAATGATTAAGCTGTGTTAATTGTGATTTAACTGATAACACACTTAAGAAAATACATACAAAAAGGACAATCTTTTTCATTTTTATTTGATTTTAATTCATGTAAAATTACTATTATTAAAACAATATTTAAGTGAATAGTATTTTAATTTAATGTTAATTAACTTAGATAAAATTTTATAGTATTGGTTTAATACTTATTTTATTATTATAACTTTAGGCATTTTAGGCACTTCAAACTTAAGGCACTTCTCCCTACTCAACAGTTATTTCATCAACAAATAACCAGGCTTTACCTCCTGCTCCCGGATGATTGGCAGGACACATACCTAAGTTCTTTGCCTTTATAGAAATATACCTTACACTTTTAAAATTAACTACACTATTAAATGTCTTGATAAATGCTTCCTGACGATCTGTTGATTCAGTATTTTTAACAGTATTCACTTTTATGTAATTCTTACCATCAGTTGAGAAACTAAACTCAACTTCTGTAGGCAGAAATATCCATGATTTATAATCCTGCAGGAAGTTTATTTTAATTGAATTGATATCTTTTGTAGTCCCAAGATCTATCGTAGCAACCAAATCATTACCTTCATAACCTTGCCACAAACCATCCTTATAACTCAAGCTTCCCATAAAACCATCCACAAGTCCCATGTCTCCACTACCGGTATATTTAGGGCTATATTTATTATCTAATTTAACAGTAGCTCCAGTTGATTTTGATGGATAAACATTAATTCGTGTCACCTCTTCGGAATAAGAATCATTTTTCTGCCCTATCGCCGAAACAGTAAGCGGTTTATTAAATGATAAAGCTTTTGTATATCTTAACGATTTATTGGTAGGTTTCTTTCCATCTAATGTATAATAAATACGCGCAGTTGTATCTTTACAACTTAGTTTCAGAATACTTTTCTTAGTAACTTTATCAACACTCCCCTTTACATTCAAAACAGGAGTTCCAAGTATATCTAATATCGGTGCACCTACACCTTTTAAGTCTTTTTTATTGTATTTAAGTTCCTCAAATATCGTAATATTATTCTCACCTTTCTTCAACCATGGAGCTGGCACATATATAGTCTGAGTTGGCCCGATGTTCCAATACTTACCAAGATTATGTCCATTAACCCATACATAACCTTTACCCCATTTAGATAGATCAAGATAAGTGTCACCCGTTTCAGTAAGATTAAATGTACCTTTTCTAATCACCGGTGTAGAATATTGGGTGCCTTTCATTAACTTTTTATCGCTCATTTCATTCATTGGGAAGCCATATATCATCCAATTCTTAACTTCCTCACCTTTATAAGTTACCTTCTCGGTAATACCTTTTCTATTATCATTTAAATAAGGTCCATAGTTAATTCTCCCATTGTTTTCTACAAATATATCAAGAGTTACTTTCCCTTTGGGGATATTAATACTAACAGTATCCTGCTCCATTCTTCTGTCCAGAATAGCCACTCTTTTCCCATTAACAAATACCAATGCATAATCCCTTACATGTTTAATATCAAGTACTCCTTTTGAAGGTTCTGTCAATGTAGTTCTGTATAAAACATATCCATATCCCTGATTTATATCTTCAAACGACAATGGATTAACTGATTCTATTGCTTTAGGAAGATTATTAAATAATGCTGTAGCTTGTTCTAATTTTATAACAGGTGTAGTAATTGTTTTCTTAGGTTTAGGAACTTCCGGTATCTTAGGAAGATCTTCGGGTGAAGTATGTTTCCTGATAACTTCACGCATAGCCATGAATTTAGGTGTAGCATTTCCGGCTTCATTAATTGGAGCATCATAATCATAACTTGCAGTTTGCGGTCTGTAAGGAGGCATGTTGGCACCATTCCAGAAAGCTCTGGTTGTTCCACCATGAACCATATATATATTAATAGATAATCCGGCTGCAAGCACTGAATCATACACATCTATAAAGCTTTTGAAAGGAACTGTATGATGGGATTCTCCCCAAGAATCAAACCAGGCAGGATACCACTCAGCTATAAAATAAGGACCATGATTATTATTATATTTATTGATAAGATTCTTCACACCATTCACATCATCCCAACCATTAACAGCCGGTAATAAGCCCGGAAGATATCCATCAGGCATTTGTGTAGAACCATCGCAAGTATAAAGATCAACATCAAAACCTGCTTCTCTCAGATAGTTTTTATTAATGGTAAGATATTCTTTATCCTTATCATAAGAGCCATATTCGTTCTCAACCTGTACCATGATGATTGGTCCACCTTTGGTTATTTGTAATGGAGCCAGTTCTTTTCCAAAGGCTTTGATATAACTACGACTCATCTCTAAGAACTTTGGATCACGGCTCCTCACTTTCAAATCTTTTTCTTTTATCAACCACCACGGATATCCTCCAAACTCCCATTCGGCGCAAGCATAAGGACTAGGTCTTATTATTACCCACAAGCCTTCCTCCTGAGCAGCCTTTACAAATGCAGCCACGTCGGCATTACCTGTAAAGTTATACTGTCCTTTCTCGGTTTCGTGGAAGTTCCAGAAAACATAAGTACATATAGTATTCAGGCCCATAGCTCTTGCCATCTTCAAACGATCGTGCCAATACTCTCGTGGTATCCTTGCAAAATGCATTTCACCACTTATAATCTGGAATGGCTTCCCATCCAAAAGAAAACTCCCCTCTCCTACCTTAAAAGTATGCTGAGGATTCTGTGCCTGCACAAGCTGCACAAACATTAAAAGCGTAATAATCTGTAAAATCCTTTTCATGATTTATATTTATTGGTATAAAATCGTAATTCGTAATTTTTATACACCTCACCCCAACCCTCTCCTAAAAGGCGAGGGAGAAATAAAGTTATGTCAATATTTATATTTCGTAATTCGTAATTCGTAATTCGTAATTGATTATGCCTCCTCATCAGTTTCCATCCTTTTCTTCAAACTCTCCAATTCCCTCTCATGATCAGCGATCTCCTGCTCTTTACGATGAATACTTACTTTGGTAGAACTAATCCTTGATTTGAGTCCTTCCACTACATTGCCACCTTTGCCGGCCATAGTTACAATATCAAGCTGATCAACTAACTCTTCCAGATACTCATTATCTTTTTCAATCTCCTCTCTGAGAGTATACACCAACGTTTCCAGTTCACTTATCTTAAAGTTCATCTTAAGTTCCCAGTTCTTCTTCTTATATCTAAAGAAGTCGTCAACCCTTTTGGTAAGAATCTCAAAGGCTAGTTGAAGCCTTGCATACAGTTCCTCACGTTCTTCGCGTTTAAGCTTTATCCCTCTGAATTCTGATTGTATCTTTTTAAGGAACTCTCTGGTTTCCTTGTATTCAGTAGAAGTTTCTGCATGTTTATAACCCTCTTCAACCAGCGCTTTAAGTTTACTATAGTTTAAAGTAGATTCATGTTCAAAACTCTCCTGATTTTTGTCCTGATGTTGATGAAGTATTTCAAAAGCTTCTTGCATTATTGCATAGAGTTCCTCTTTTTGTGGACGTAATAATTGCGATTCTCTCACTTCCGACTGAAGTTCTTTGAGTTGTTCCCTCACTTTCTGAAACTCTTCAGTTGTTTTTGCTTCTTCAAGCAAGTCCTCGGCTCTGGGTTTGAGTGAAGCATAATTACTTTCCGATTCTATTTCAAATTTTATATTCAGTTCCTCACGTTTTGCCTTCACTTTCCTGAAAGCCTCTTGTATCTTAGCAAACAATTCATCCTTTTGATCTCTCAACAACACCTTAGTCTTAAGCTCTTCCTGAACCTTTATCAGTTCGCCCATAGCTTTGCCGGTATCCTCATTATGTTCTGCAAAAAGGATAGCCTCTTCGGTAAGCACTCTCAACTGTTTGTAATTATGTAGTGCCTCAATCTCGTCCACAACGGGGCCTTTGTCCTGAAACTCTTTTATCTTGGCGAAAGCATCTTGCAGCCTCCCATACAGTTCATTCCTTTGGTCGGGATGAAGCCTGGCTCCTTTGAAATGCGACTGTACTTCTATCAGGAAATCCCAGCTTTCTTTGAAACTCTTAGGGTGATATGCTATATAAACGGCCTCATCAACTTCAGTTTTAAGTTTTAAGTAATTACGGGCAGCTTCATTTTCGGCAGAAGTACGCTCTTCCTCAATCCTTTTGTTCACCTTTGCAAATTCATCCTGAAGCTTTCCATACAATTCCTCCCTATCTTCGCGGCGAAGCTTAAGGCCTTTAAAATCATTCTGCACTTCTATCAGAAAGCCTTTGGCATCTCGCAGATTAGTAGTGTTCTTAACTTTCTTGAAAGCAGCTTCCAGTTTTGTCTTAAGATTTTTATAGTTATTTATCGCTTCTTCGTCTCTGTTAGTATCCCAATCCATTTGCTTATAGTATTAAATGATATTAAAATGTGTTTGATTCTAATCGGACAAAGTTAGTTTATTTTTCATTTGCATGCGTATAAATTTTAATAAAATATCTTTTTAGTTTAACTCAACTCAATTTAGCAGCTGATTAACATGCATTAATAAATGATAATCTTCTAATGAAACTTCTTCGGGATGGGTCAACACAAGTTCGGGATGGGTTAATACATCTTCGGGATGCCTTTGCACAAGTTCGGGATGGGTTAATACAAGTTCGGGATGCCTTTGCACAAGTTCGGGATGCCTTTACACAACATCAGGATGGGTTAATTCTATTTCGGGATTACAATTTTCAACATCGGGATGCATAAATTCATTATCGGGATGGCTTCTGACGACTTCTTGCAGGGCTAATACACTTTCGGGATGCTATCCTATTTTTTAAGTATTATTTATGTTTGCCAAATGGAGCAAAGGACTTAGAATAGTAATGAGGTAATATTTATTTATATCTTAATTTCCTTTGATTAGCCACGTACTTTAGTGCGTGGTTGAGTGATAAAAAAGATTATTGTGCTTTAGCACAACTGACTTCAACCTAACAGGTATTTTTCTCCTGTTAGGTTTATTTTTATTATTTTTCTCTTTTTTATTAAAATAATTGTATAAATTTACCGATTCAAATTAAAATTATGCCAGAAGAAGAAACTAACAATAATTCACTTGTTCCGATACAAAATACAGGACTTATTAAGGTAGGAAATATTATTAAGATTACTGATAAAGTACTTAAAGAATATTCCGAAAGGGCACTTGAAGTATTTTATAAATCTGTTATAATTGGAGACCAAGAGTGGATGATAGAAAACTTAAATGTTGACCATTTTCGTAATGGTGAGCCTATCCCTGAAATTAAAACTGATGAAGAATGGGAAAAAGCAGAAGATGAATGTAAACCAGCTTGGTGTTATTATGATAATGATCCTGAAAATGGAAAGATATATGGAAAATTATATAATTGGTTTGCTGTAAATGATCCACGAGGTTTAGCTCCTGAAGGTTGGTATGTACCAAGTGATGCTGAATTGACAACACTTACTACCTATTTAGGAGGAGAAAGCATAGCAGGAGGCAAACTAAAAGAAGTCGGTTTTAACCATTGGATAATTCCTAATGAAGGAGCAACCAATGAAACAGGTTTTACAGCTCTTCCGTCGGGCTTCCGTCGCGGCAATGGAGCATTCGACAACATTGGCGACCACGGCTACTGGTGGAGTTCTACCGAGTTTCATACTACAGGTGCCTGGGGTCGGAGCATGATCTACGATGGAAGTAATGCAAGCAGATATTACGGTTACAAGACGTTCGGCTTATCTGTGCGTTGCATAAAAGATAAATTGTGATTTTGAATTGAAAATAAATGTATAATTTTACAACTTAAATAATTTGACTAATGTCAGAAGACGAAACTAACAATAATTCACTTGTTCCGATACATAATACAGGACTTATTAAGGTAGGTAATATTATTAAGATTACTGATAAAGTACTTAAAGAATATTCCGAAAGGACACTTGCTGTATTCATTAAATCTGTTATAATAGGAGAGCAAGAGTGGATGGTTGAAAACCTAAATGTTGATCATTTCCGAAATGGAGATTCTATTCCTGAAGCTAAAACTGATGAAGAATGGATAATAGCTGGAGAAGAACATAGCCCTGCATGGTGTTATTATGATAATGACCCTGAAAACGGGAAGATATATGGAAAACTATATAATTGGTTTGCTGTAAATGACCCACGTGGATTAGCACCTCAAGGTTGGAAAATACCAAGTAAAGTTGAGTGGACTACTTTAACCGATTTTTTAGGTGGTAAAGATGATGCATGGAGTAAACTAAAAGAAGCAGGTACAACACATTGGGAAAGTCCAAATGTATGGGCAACAAATGAAACAGGTTTTACAGCTCTTCCGGGTGGCTATCATAATTTCAAAGGAACATACAGACTCATTGGTGCCCACGGTCTCTGGTGGAGTTCTACTGAGGACGATACCTCAAGCGCATTTAACTGGTACGTGGGCTCCAGTTACATCGGTCCCTTGTGGCTAAGTTCCAATAAGGCATCTGGCTTTTCTGTGCGTTGCCATAGGAATAAGTAAAAGAATGAAAATATATTGATTATAAAAAATATTTAGAATTAATTAGAAAATAAATGCAAACAGAAGCCATTTTTGAAAACATAGCAGAACGCATTCAAAGTGAAATCAGCAATGCGCAGAAATCAATTTTTATTGCAGTTGCATGGTTTACTAACAAAGAATTATTTGACGAATTGGTAAACAAAGCTAATTCAGGTTGTACTATTGCACTAATTATATCCAATGATAGAATTAATCAGTGGTCAAAAATTGATTACGAGCAATTGAATATTAATAATTCGCGGGTATATAAAGTTGGCAATGGTGAAACCGAATTAATGCACAATAAATTTTGTGTTATTGATTATAGTACCGTAATTACAGGTTCGTACAACTGGAGTTATAAAGCTGAGAATAATTTTGAAAATATAATTATTACTACTGACGATACTACATTAGCCGAACAGTTTGTGTCTGAATTTAAGATTATTCGCAAGCAATATTTCCCTGATGAAGCTAAAAAAGAAGATGTATTCCCTTTAGAAAAAATAATAAAGAGATTAGAAATACTTAAGAACTATATTATTCTTGAAGATATTGATGAGTTGAAAAAAGAAGTTCATAAGATTAGAGCTTATTCATTCAACAACGATTTAGACGAAATTATTAATGATATAATCAAACAGGAATTTTCTTCAGCTATCACAAAGATTCAAAGTTTTATTAATAAGAATCAGGCTGTGTTAATCTGGACTAACCCTGAAATAGCAGCTTTAAAACTTGAGATAAAGAATTTAGAAAACCAATTGAATGCTTTCGATAACGAAAAGATTGAATTAGAAAAAACACTTTCAGAGTTTCAGCATCGCCATACAATAGAGTTAGGCGAAATTATGCTTGAGATATTAAAACTTCGTAAAAACAAATTCAAAGCTGACCAAACTAAATATGAAGAAGCTGAAAACGATGAAAAGCAATATCAGGAACAAGTAAATTCGGAAAAAGAAAAGGAAGTTTACGAATTAACCGAAGAAGAAAAAGAAGCATTAAAAAAGACTTTCAGAAAAGCAACCATGCTATGCCACCCCGACAAAGTAGGTGACGAATTTAAAGAAGCTGCACAAAGTATATTTATAGAACTTAAAGCAGCTTACGATAAAAACGACTTTGACAAAGTTAATGAAATATTTGAAGATCTTAAAAAAGGTAATTATTTTAAATACAAATCCGAAACAGTTACCGAAAAAGACTTATTAAAAGTTGCTATTGCCAAACTTCACAAACAAATAAAGATTCTGGAAACAGAAATAATTACAATAAAGCAAAGCGAAACATACCAAACAATAAGCAGCATTGATGATTGGGATGAATATTTTGCAGAAACAAAAGAGAAATTACAAATGCAATTAGACTCTTTACAAATAGAATAAAAAAATATTATCATGGAAAGAGAAAATTCATTAGTACCTGTTAATAATTTAATCAATAAAATTGATAACAACTTTAAATTAGTTGATAAGCTTCTTAATACAACTGAATTAGAAACATGGTGGCAAGACCTTGATAATAATTGGAAATTGGTCTTCCAACAATCATTGTATTTGGTTAGTGGAT
Source organism: uncultured bacterium (assembly GCA_903911455.1). Lineage (GTDB taxonomy): Bacteria > Bacteroidota > Bacteroidia > Bacteroidales > JACABE01 > JBAXLO01. The sequence goes on along the minus strand of CAIWDQ010000207.1, from coordinate 8,619 downwards.
GGTTAGGAATGGAATTATATATGCTAAATAATTGTTTGGAAGACTTAGATAAAATTAGATTATATGAAAATTATGACAAAGCTATTAATGACTTATCAAATAATCTTGAGAATATTTCATCACACACTTTATTTTGTTTAACACATAAATTAGATATAATTTTAATTGAAAGATATGAGATATTTAAACTTGATCCATTATTTCAATTGAAATTTCTTAAGAAATTATTTATAAATAATTCTAGTATTTCTGATTTAAGTCCTATTTATCATCTTAAATCTTTAACGAAATTACATATTAAAAATTCTTTTATTCCATTAGACCATATTTTAAAGTTCATGGAAATAAATCCAAATTGTGAAATTGAATTTGATGAAACTTAAAAAATATCAATATGAAAAACTTAAAACTCGCCCTCATTATAGACACATTAATCAAATTATGTGTTATATTTGCACTTATTGTTGCAGCAGTCACAAAACAGCAATATAGTTATTATACTTTTATTCGTTGGTTAACAATGTTTGCTTTTATTTACCTTGCTTACCAATCATACACTAAAAAGCAAATAGGGCTTCTTATTTATTATATTGTAGTAGCAATTCTATTTAATCCATTTCAAAAGGTTTGGTTTCAAAAAGAAACCTGGCATTTAATAGATTATTTAGTTGCTACTATTACAGCAGGGACAATAGTTTATGATTGGATGAATTATTATAAAAAATAAATTGTATTTTTGTGAAAAAATAATGAATACACAATAATTAAAACTGAAAAACATGAGTACTCAAAATTTGAAAGAAACATTATTTAAAATTTTACGATGGATTTCAATATTGCCTTCTTCTATTTTAGTTTTTCTAATCGCAAGAGGGCTTTTTAATGTAATGATACATTTTTTATGGAGAGAAGATGGAGACGATCCATTTATGTTAAAGTATGTTGCACCACTTATATATTGTGGGGTTGCAGGATATGCCTCAATTTCTGTGGGATGGTGGCTTGCTCCAAATTATAAAAAACATGCTGTTTTAATATTGCTACTTCTTTATACTTTAATTACGGGGGCTGTTATTTTTATGTATTTTGCTTATACCTACATATCAGTTGGTTCATTATTAGAAGCAATAGGACAGCTTATTGGTTCAGTTATAGCTTATATCAAAATAAATAATGATGAAGAACTATTATAATAATGGGATAAAAATACCCGTCTAACCGTAGTGTCCATGCTTTGTTTTAACAAGGCATCCTACCCTCGTTGAGTGTTATGTCCACTTTACGTTCTTTATTACAAGTCTTAACGTCTTATCTGCTTATTAATATTTCGTAATTATTTAGTTGTTAAGACGAAAAGGTGTAACATTTTTAATTATTTATATAAAATCCTTCTTAAAATAATTAAAAAAATATTTAGTATCTTTGTAAATAAATAAACAATGGCATTTGTCATATAGGTAAATAAGTTATCAGCAATTATAAGACCCATACTTAATGAATGAAACACAGACAGAAATAACAAGCTTATTTGAAGAAGTGAAACAGAAAAGTGAATTTGATTTTGTTTTAACTCTAATTAACTACCGAGGAATTGGCAGCAAAGAAGAAATGACAAATCTACACGAATGGTTTGATGCAATTGAGTTTTACAAAAGGATGTATCGTGAATTTACAGGAAAAGAGAAAACTCGAATTGGAGTTCTTTTATATTCTACCTTTTTTGAAAACAGTGATTTCTATAACATCGTAGGTAGTCTTTGTCGTATAAAATTAGGATATAAAGGTTCTTCATACCTTTATTGGAAAACTAAAAACTATGAAAGGTTACTTGGGACAGGCGAAAAAATTGATTTAATTTTAGAACTATTGGACGAAACAAACAATGGAAACATTGTTACATTTTTTAAAGACAATCACTTTCCAGAAATTAGAAACACTTTTTTTCATTCGGCATATACATTAAATGACGAAGATTATATTCTAAAAGATAGCGCCCCAATTGATGGAGAAACGTACTTAAATGTTAAAACATTCCTTTACCCTAAAATTGAAAATGTTATTTCTTTTTTTGACACATTTAAGCAATTATATCTTGATAGCTTCAATTCTTATCAAGAAGATAAAATAGTTAGGGGGTATTTTCCTCATCTTACAAATGCAACAATTATAGGTTCAAAAGAAGGATTAAAAGGCTTAAGAGTTGGAAATGCAGTACAATACTATGGAGTGTTGCACGATTCGGGAATCTTTTATAATGAAGAATATAATTATTGGGAAGGAAAGAACATTAGATTTTCTTTTCAAGACAGAGAAACCATTGAAATTAATGAACAACTTCAGAGATATGAAACTAAACCAGACATAAGAATAAGTAATTCGGAATTTCAGAACTTAATTGACAAAGTTACAGAAAGAAGACGGCAAGATGAATTAGACAGGGCAACATTACTTCTAATTAAATTTGGTAATCTACGTTATGAAAAAACAATAGAAGAACAACACCAAGGTAAAAAACAAAGTCTAAAGAAAATAACTTTACCATATTACAAACAGGCTGTAGTGCTTAATTCTAGAGTTGACACGAAAGAAGTCAAAGCAAGAATTATTGAACTTGAAAAAGAATAGCTGCTGATAACATAATATTTATGAAATTTTACAGACGATACTAAAATAATGAGAAATGGAAAATACTGAATATATAACATATTATCAAAGTAGTTACTACGATGAAGTATTTGGAGGAAGAAATGATTTTCCAGTTTCCTGTTGGTAGTAGAATGTAGCCGTGGTGTCGTGGTGCGAAGTTTCCGAACTTCGCACGTGTAGTATGTAGTTTTCAACTAAATTGCATATTATCCTGTTAAGGATACAATATCGGTAGCAATAAATCACTTAATAAAATGTAGTTTTCAACTACATATATTTATATTTACAGTCCCAATTGTCTAACATTTTTGTTCCCTTAAATAAATAAGCTAATAAGGTTATTGTTTTGTTCGATATTCATGGCTACTAAGGTTAATGAGGATAAATAAGGTTTTTTTTAATCACTAAATCACCAAATCATTTGTCCCAACAGTCCCCATTGTCCATCTTTTAAAAATACATTCAGGCTTAAAAGCCGATAAACAAACACATTCCACAACCCCCAGCATTAATGCTGGGGTTACCGCATTTTGTCTTGCTCCCTTTCCTTTGGAAAGGGTTGGGGTAAGGTCTTTGTGCTAAAGCACCCTAAATCTATAATCCCATTAACCCACCGGATACCCTTCGGCAAGTTCAGGGACCGAAAACGGGGGCTATTCATAAAAACAAAGAAGCTTCACCAAACCAAATTGATGAAGCTTCTTGTTTTACAACTCCCTGCCTGCCGATAGGCAAGGCAAGTACTCAAGGCACTCTAAGTACTCTAAGTACTCTAAGTACTTCTTTCTAGTAATTAGTAGTAGGAGTTCTTAGGCTAATCTTAATAAGATTAGGAAAAGACAAACCTTTAACCTGTCGGTAAATGCTACCTGTCAAACCGTTTTTAGAAGCAATAGCTTGCTTAGCCTGTGAGTATAATAAACGTGCACCTGTAGTATTACTAAAAAGTCCTTCGTTACGGGTATTGCATTTACTATTAGTATTAGAAGCCGATCCTTCCATAGTGTGTCTCAAGGTAACCAAACTAGCATAATAAGTCATCAAAGCAGTTGCTTTTAATCTGGCTTCGTTGGTATCGTAATTACCCACACCCTCTAAGTACTTGATATGGGTATAAAAACTACCTAATCTAACATCAAATTTCTGAAACGATACAGAGTTTCTCCTCATTGCATCTAATGCAGCATCACCTGACGATTCAATAGGTTCAACAACTACAGGAGGAGCTTTTGGTAAAGCAATAATACGCGTTCCTCTTACCCTCTTAGCATTGTTTCCCGCTATTTTTAACTGTTCAGGCAACACATCTTCACTTGCTCTGTATGCATTCAGACTATCTGTAGTTATCGCAGTCATCATTTTGTATTCAACATTGAAGTCGATAATATTCTGCTTTTCGTCATCCTTAGCCCCTTTAGCATCATTAACCTGAGCACTTATACTTGTTTGTTTAAGTTTCAAATTAACAAGAGTAATTTTAGTATTGGCAGGATCATATTCTACTCCCATTGTTTCAATTACAGCAATCATACTGGCACCTCTGCCAACAAAACCATCAAACGAATTTGGATTAGTACGTTTCACCGAAGCTAATACAGCAGCTTTTACAGCTGCATTTGTCTTAATTGAATTTCTAACTATAACCATTTTTTAAAGTTTTAAAATTGTTATATATCCTTATGAATATTTTCAACAGATTTTCTACACTCAAAATCATCAGAAAATATTCATCATAAGACTTCATAAGTACCTTATGGAATAAAAATGTCTTATTCTTTATTTTGAAAAGTATAAGAGAAAATTGAAAGGTTTTTCTTTAAAAATTACACGTCTTAGACAAGACCTACTTTTTAAACTTATTTTTTTTGTACGTAACCGAATGCAAAGATACTACAAATATTTCATTTGTTATAGAAAAAACAAAAAAAAGTTGAGTTATTTTGTTAACGTTATGTTATTTTAAATAAAAAAATAAAGTCATCATATTATTCTTCGTAATTGCCTTAGTGTCTTTAAATCATCATATAGAGAAGTACATGGAATGAAGAAATATAAATAAGGGTTTTATAACAAAATGAATGAAAAAACAAATAAACAATTTGCAGATTAAGAGTATTCAGTTAAAAATAGTGTCTGGTTGAAAGCAAAGAAGGAAAAAAAAATTAATAAAAAATATATTGAAATATTTAATAAAAAGTGTTACTTTTGGAGTCGCAAACTTTTTAATTTTATTAAATAATGTCAAAGTTAACTCATAGAATTTTTTTGCTATTATTAAGTCTAATCGTTGTAGCTGCTTTTATTGCTTTATATCTTAGGGGTATCTCTTTTTATAAGATTAGTATTGAAGAACGTTTTTTTCATCCTGACTATAAGATACTAAAACCTAGTGGCTTTTTAGGACATGGTTATGGAATAATTGGATCTTTTCTGATACTATTAGGCGTTATGACTTATATGTTAAGAAAAAGATTCAGATCATTAACCAGATTTGGTCTGTTAAAATATTGGCTCGAATTTCATATATTCTTGTGCACATTAGGTCCGATTTTAGTATTATATCATACTTCATTTAAGTTTGGAGGTATTGTTGCTATTAGTTTCTGGAGTATGGTTGCAGTATTTGCAAGTGGAATTATAGGTAGGTTTATTTATATTCAAATACCAAGAAGTATTGAAGGTAGAGAATTAAGTTTGACAGAAGTTAGTGATTTAAAAACTGATCTTAACGAAATACTTAAGAATATAAATCTGGACGAAAAGAGTTATGAAGAAATTATCTCCCTCACCAAAAAGAAAGTAGGCTTATATCATAATAACTTTTTTGTAAGGTATTATAAGAACATTTTAGACGATCAAAAATCTTTAAAGAGAGTAAAAGCTTTAGTTAAACAGAGTAACATTAGTAAGAAAGAATATAAATACCTGATTGGAATTCTTAAGAATGAGATTTCATTAAATAGAAAGATTGACAGGCTAACAACAATGCAAAATCTATTGAAATACTGGCATGTTGCTCATTTACCTTTTGCATTTATAATGTTAATAGTTATGATTATACATGTAGTAATTACTGTATCGTTTGGTGCAAAATGGATATTTTAAACTTATGGAAACTCTAATAGAAAATATTGTAATTTACGCATCGGTATTCTTACTATGCCTTGCTGCAGTGTTGTTTTACCTGTGGAAACAAAGAAAGAATTCAAGAATAGTAGATGAAAAAATTAAAATAGCGAAGCAAGAAGGTTTATACGAACCTGTATCTCTTCATCCTGTTATAAATGTAAATCATTGCATTCGCACAGGAGCATGTATATCAGCTTGTCCTGAAGAAGATATTTTAGGAATAAGAAACGGCAAAGCAACTACCATAAATGCATCAAGTTGTATTGGTCATGGTGCTTGTTTTCATGCATGCCCTACTCATGCTATTACACTTTGTATTGGAACAGAAACCAGAGGAGTGGAATTACCACATGTTAATAAGAACTTTGAATCGAATGTTACAGGGATATTTATTGCCGGTGAATTAGGTGGGATGGGATTGATAAAGAATTCGGTTGAACAAGGCAAACAAGCTGTTGAAAATATTGTAAAGTCATTAGTTAAAGGGCATACTGCTAACTATGATCTTGTTATTATTGGTGCTGGTCCTGCCGGGATTTCTGCAGCATTATCAGCTAAAAAACATAATATAAACTCAATTATATTAGAACAAGACACATTGGGTGGTACCGTATTTTCGTTCCCAAGGTCTAAAATTGTAATGACTTCGCCAATGGATTTACCTTTGTATGGTAAAGTAAAATTGTTTGAAACTAGTAAAACAGAATTATTAGACTTGTGGAAAACTCTTATAAGTAAGCATAATATCAATATTAAAGAATACTCGAAAGTTGAATCTATTATACAGGAAAATAATTTATTTAAGATTTCAACTTTGACAGGAGAAGAATATATATCTAAAAAAGTACTATTAGCAATTGGCAGAAGAGGTACACCAAGGAAACTAGGCGTACAGGGTGAAGAATTAGAAAAGGTTACATATCGTTTATTAGATCCTGAAATTATTAAAGATAAAAATATATTAGTAGTAGGAGGTGGTGATTCAGCTATTGAAGCTGCATTGATGCTGTCTGATCAGAATAAAGTTATTCTTTCGTATAGAAGTGAAGCTTTTAACCGAATAAAACCTGCTAATAACACTAAAATAAAAGAGGCAATTGAAACTGGTTCTGTTGATGTTAGATTTAATACGAATGTTGTTAAAATTGATAAAGAACAAGTATTAATTACTAATAAAGATAATAAAGAGGAAACTTTTAAAAATGATTTAGTCTACATTTTTGCTGGAGGCGAACTTCCTTCACAATTTCTACAAAAAGTAGGTATTGATATTTCTAAAAAGTATGGTGAAGCTATATTAAAACATTAGATTGAATAATAAACCAGGAAAATGAATATTATTAGGCATATTTTTACTCTATTTATAATATTTCTATTTGGAAATGTTTGCATTGCTCAAATATCTCCGGGTGATTTGTCTAATGTTCATCATCATTTAGAAGGCATATCTAATTGCACTAAATGTCATACTTTAGGCGAGAAATTATCTAATGATAAATGCCTTAGTTGTCATAAAGAAATCAAAGATCGTATTACACAAAATAAAGGGTATCATTCTTCTTTAGAAGTAAAGGGTAAAGAATGTGCAAGTTGTCATAGCGATCATCATGGAAAAGAATTTAAGATTATTAAATTTGATGAAAAGAAGTTTAATCATAATTTAACAGGCTTCTTTTTAACTGGAGCTCATAGTAATAAAATATGTAAAGATTGTCATAACAATAAGTTCATTACAAATAAAGAAATTAAATCTAAAAAACTTACCTATTTAGGCTTAAATAATATTTGTACGACATGTCATACTGATTATCATCAGAATACTTTATCTACAAATTGTAATAATTGTCATGATAATATTAAATTTAAGCCTGCTTCAAAATTTAATCATACAACTGCTAAATATAAATTAGAAGGTAAACATAAATCTGTTGATTGTTTGAAATGCCATAAAATAGAAACTAAAAATGGTGTAAAATTTCAGAAATTCACAGGACTTCAATTTAAAAGTTGTGTTAATTGTCATACTGATGTTCATAAAAATAAGTTTGGGGATAATTGTCTACAATGTCATACAAACGAGTCATTCACAACTTTAAAAGGTAATAATAATTTTGATCATTCAAAAACAAAATATAAGCTTGAAGAAAAACATTTAAATGTTAATTGTAATTTATGTCATAAAGCAAAATATACCGCGCCGGTACCTCACGAGAAGTGCACTGACTGTCATAAAGATAATCATAATGGACAGTTTACAAAAGAAAGTATACTAACAGATTGTTCGCTATGTCATAATTTAAGTGGATTTATTAATTCAATCTATACTATTGATCAACATAACAAAAGCACATTCACTTTACAAGGCGCTCATGTTGCAACTCCATGTATTGATTGTCATAAGAAAACTATTAAATGGGAATTTAGAAATATTGGGAAGAAATGTATTGACTGTCATAAAAATATTCATGAAAATATAATTAATAAAAAATATTATCCTGAGGATAATTGTCTAAGTTGCCATACAAATAATAAATGGAGTGAAGTTGCATTTGACCATTCAAAAACAAACTTCAATTTATTAGGTGCTCATAAATCTCAAACATGTAGAAAATGTCATTTCACAGAAAATAAAGAAGGATTAAAACAACAGAAGTTTGAAAATTTATCTTATCTTTGTACAAATTGTCATACTGATAAACATTATAAGCAGTTTGAAAAAGATGGTATAAATGATTATACAAGGTGTCATGAATATGATAATTGGAAAGAATCAAAAGGTGCAACATTTGAACATTGGTATGCAAAAAGATTAGGATTATTAATAATATATCAAAAATAATTTAT
>CAIWDQ010000206.1 GCA_903911455.1 uncultured bacterium | reverse complement strand
TAATTCGTAATTCGTAATTAGTAATTTTTGATTCTCTTCATAACTCTCTGTTTTATAAATCTCATTATTGTATTGATAAATATCAGCAGTGTTTTAAATTAATTAGGCATATCTATACCTATATTTGCATCTTATTAAAAATCATAAACAAAATTATAGAGAATGAAAACGAAAAAGAATTTAGTACTCCTGAGATGGGGAGCCAGATTGGCAAGTCTACCTTTTATAGTGTTCATTGGGATACAGATATTCCATCCCGAAAAAGGATTTCAGGAATATACAAGCCTGTCGTCCAAAGAATCAGTGATGGTACTCTTTTTTCCGTTAATGTATTTTATAGGATTAATAAGTGCATGGAAATGGGACTTAATCGGAGGAGTAATCTCTATAATAGGATTGTTGGTAACGCTCTTATTTAGAATAGATCTTATATTTATGTCGCTGGTTTTATCAATCCCGGCCGATCTCTTTATTCTCTATTGGTTCTTATCAAAGAAAGAAATAGCAACTGCGTAATCATGTTTTTAATTAATATTAGTACAAGCCTTTATCATTAATTTGATAAAGGCTTTTTTATTTATGGTAAGATTAATTTATTGTCTGTTCTTGAAGTGAATGGAGTCGCCATGCTCGTTATAACCTATCTCATCGCCGGCAATGTGGATGCGAGCCTCCAAACAATTCTTACACTCGCTTGCTTCTTCGTCAATGCAAGGTTTATCTTCGTAAAGAAGGTAGTTTTCGCGATACTTTACAGGAGTTAAATTTGGCATGATAACATTACTGCCTACCTTAATCGCCTTCTCTCTACCCATCTTGTCAAGCGTTTGCATGGCAGTGGTAGCCGCAATATTAATATCCTTCATCATGATCCTCAAAAGTGCAACCATCTTTAACGAAAGGATAAAACGCTCTTCCTTAGGCAGCAATTGATCTTTATATTGATACAAAGGAGTGTCCTCATGCTCAATGTAAGGCCCCATACCAGCCATATCAATATCAAATTCCTTAAAGAAAAGTAAATCATCGGCAAGATCTTCAACAGTTTGAAAAGGCAATCCAATCATAACACCGGTTCCAACCTGATAACCCGTCTTACGCAGAAGTTTCAAAGCATTCAGACGTTCGTCATAGTCATGATGCTTATCATTAGGATGTAATTTAGAATACAACTCCCTGCTTGAAGTTTCAATACGCAGAAGATACCTGCGCGCACCTGCCTCTTTCCATCTAAGATAAGTCTCTTCGGACTGCTCACCCAGTGATAAAGTAATACCCATCTTATTATCGGTAATACTATTTATCTTCATCAAAAGATTATAGATGCTTTCGGTAAACGCCTTAGTACTCTGTTCCCCCGACTGGATGACAAGGGAAGCATAACCTTCGTTGTAAGCATATTTAACAGCCTCCAGAACTTCGTCTTCGGTAACAAAATAACGAACCAACTTATTATTACCGGCACGAATACCGCAATAATAACAATTTTTAGAACATATATTAGAGAACTCTATAAGCCCACGGAAATAAACCTTGTTACCAACGTAAGTCTTCTTAACTTCAGCAGCTTTCTCAAAGATTTTCTTTCTGTCTTCCTCATTCGTATTCAAAAGAATCACTAAATCTTCTTTAGTAAAGTCGTCCTTTTTTAAAATATAGTCTATATTATTCATGTTGTTTGACCTCACCCCCAGCCCCTCTCCTAAAAGGAGAGGGGAGTTAAGGCAGAGGAATTTTTTATTTGTGTTTTATTCTTAATTCTTAATTCTTAATTTTTAATTACCCTAAAAAGCCATCACAAAACCCGGTATCCCTTTTATCCTTTCATATAAATCCTTAAACTGAGCCTCAGTATCAACAGTAAGATGAAAGGTATAGCTGGTATAATTCTTATTTTTACTCTCTTTAGAAGTTATTTGTCCGTAATCAAGCCCTGTATCTTCAATTACATTAGCAATATGAACAATATTAACCTCATTTGGGAAAGTATCATTCACTACAACTTTAAAATTTAAGTCAACAGGGAATTTAAGTTTAGCATCTTTAAAGGATTCATCTTTGTTTTCCATAGTATAATTGTATTAAAGATAGTCAGTTTTATTATTTTCTAATTGTAGAAAAGGAGCCACAGCCCTGTCGTATATCCCATGCACAAAAGCAATAGCCATACCATAATTAGTAACGGGAATTCCGGCATCAACAGCAGGCTTCAAACGATTGATAACTTGCTTGCGGGTTAACACACAGCCGCCGCATTGAATCACCATTGCATATTCTTTTATATTCCTTGGAAGAGTGTTAAGCCCGGTTACAACTTCATATTCAAGCATCCTCCCCGAGTAATTGGTAAGCCATCTTGGTATTTTCATCCTGCCGATATCATCACACGAAACATGGTGCGTACACGATTCAAGGATAAGAATTCTATCCCCATCTTTTAGTTTAGATAAATGAGGAGTCCCTTTAAGATAGTTATTGAAGTCGCCTTTTTGACGAGCCAGAATAATGCTAAAGCTAGTGAGAGGTATATCTTTAGGAACCGAAGCATCAGCTTTAAGAAACACCTGACTATCGGTGACAACCAGCTTTGGCTTAGGATTCATCTTACGAATATAAGTATCAACCTCCCTTTCTTTACAAACAACAGCAATGCCATCATTGTCCAGTACATCGCGTATAACCTGAACCTGAGGGAGAATCAATCTACCTTCGGGAGCTTCAATATCAATAGGAGTAATCAACAAAACAGTATCACCATAACTAATAAGATCACCAATTAAAGATTGAGAACGGTATGCAGTTTCGGGCATCAGCTTCTTTATTTCTTTAATAATCTCTTCGGTATTGTCCTTATTTATAGAACTAAAGTTGATAACGGTTGCCTTAAAGTTGTTATAGATATATTTATTCAGAGCATCAGAGATTACCTCTAAGTCAGACTTGTTATGTAAAATAAAATAAGGGATAGCATACTCATTAAAGTCATTGATAAGATCAGTTTCAAAGTCGCCAAAACTATTTGAGGTAATTACTAAAATGGCAAGGTCAACAGTCTTTAAAGCCTCTTTAGTTTTATGAATACGTTTCTTCCCCAGATCTCCAATATCATCAATGCCGGCAGTATCAATAAGAATAACGGGGCCAATACCTGCAATCTCCATTGATTTCTTTACAGGATCGGTGGTAGTCCCCGCATGATCAGAAACGATAGCTATCTCTTGTCCTGCCAAAGCATTAATAAGAGAACTCTTGCCATTGTTCCTTCTCCCGAATATCCCTATATGTGGCTTAGCATCTTTACCTTTACTCATAAATATCATTAATTGAATAACCAGTCTTTAGAAGGTTCTCAGGTTTTAGTATCTCTTTTAATTTGTCATGATCTAATAGCTTCAGAATATCATTAGCTTCGAACACAGTAATGCCATTTTTCTTCATAAATTTAGATATTTCAGAAGCCTTATTATAACCAATATAAGGAGATAAAGCAGTAGTAATAGCAGGACTCTTATATAGTCTTTCCTCAGCAGCAAGATGATCTATCTTAATGCCATCAAATATGTTCTCAGTTATAGTTTTATCACAAGCAATAAGGAGTTTAATACTCTCAAGCATCGCATTACCAATGATAGGCAGATATGCATTAAGATCAAGGCAACCTCTGGCCGAAAGAGAGCTAATAAGCATATCGTTAGCATATATCTTTTGTGCAGCACTTATCACGAACTCAATAATAACAGGATTAACTTTACCGGGCATTATAGAACTGCCAACCTGTTTATTAGGAATACTTATCTCCTTACAGATTGAAATATCAGAAGCTAACAAACGTATATCCGAACACATCTTTTCAAGATTAACAGCATGTGCTTTCATAATAGCATGCACTTCCACAAGAGAATCAAGGTTGTTAGTAGCATCAGGAAGGTTCTCACTACGGGTAACAGGAAGGTTTGTAATCTTCTGAAGGTTTGATACTACTTCCATGATAAAAAAACGAGGGACAGCTATACCTGTTCCAACAGCACTTCCTCCAAGATTAACAACTTTAATCCTTTCAAAACATTTAGAAACCCTCCACCAATCTCTTGAAAGTGCCTCACTATAAGTACTAAAAAGCTTTCCATACGAAGAAGGCACAGCTTCCTGCATCTGAGTGTAAGCTATCCTTAAACTATTGCGTGTAGAAGTCTCTATAAGCTCAACCTTAGCACGTAATGAATTTATTCCTTCTTCAAGTTTATTAAGCAAATGCATAACAGCAACCTTTAGTGAAGTTGGAACAACATCATTGGTAGATTGATAGATATTAGCCTGTTCAATAGGATCAATAATAAAATAATCACCTTTATTATACCCAAGCTTAGTTAGGGTTACATTGGTGATAATTTCATTTATATTCATATTAATACTTGTACCAGCACCACCTTGTATTGCCGGAACAATAAAGTTATCAAAGTACTTCCCTTCCGAGCATTCTATGGCAGTATCAATAAGTTTGTCAATAATAGTATCAGGAATAATGGTAACAGGCAAATCTTTAGGATCATATTTCTCAAGCAAAGCTTTGATAAAACTCTTATAGGTAACATAACAAGCATGTTTTACCTGAGCAGTAGCCTTATACCAATCTAAATCAAAAGGCCAATTATCAGGAAAATTCTCCTTTGCTCTCACAGAATGGATGCCATACAAAGCATCTTTAGGTATCTGTAGCTCACCAATAAAATCCTTTTCAGTACGCATTTGATTTGTATATAAATATAAGTGTACAAAATTAAACTTTTGTTGCATGATTAACAAACAAAATCTCTAAAAGTAATAATATATCCAATAAATCGTTCTTTTTTTATGTGAACAATCTATATTAGCCTATGTTTAATGATAGATTTTTACAATTCAATTAAGGATTAATTCATAAAATAATTTTTAAATATTCAAGCTATGAAAAAACAATTTCTAACAATCGTATTAATGATGGTAACAAGTGTAATTTTTGCTCAATGTCCTGTCGACGAAGGTCAAATCCAAATAAATGGAGGTTTTGGTTTTTCTGATTGGGGCATTCCTGTTTATGTTGGTATAGATTATGGTATTGACAATGATGTTACAGTTGGGGGACAGCTTTCTTTTCGTTCATTTAAAGAAAACTGGGATGCTAAATCTTATAGTTCAACAATGATTGGAGTCTCATTAAATGGCACATATCATTTTAATAGATTGCTTGATATTTCCAAAGAATGGGATGTTTATGCAGGTATAGAGTTTGGTTATAATATTTGGAATAATCCTTCAGGTTATCCTGGTAATCATACTTCAGGATTAGGTTTTGGTATGCAATACGGGGGCAGATATTACTTCAATAATAATTGGGGTATTAATCTTGAGTTTGGTGTAGTTATTGGATCAAGTAGTGCTCAGATTGGCGTTTCGTATAGATTGTAATTTTATTAAATAATAATAAATATGAAAAGAGAAGTCTTCTGGCTTCTCTTTTTTTATTTACATAAGGATCATATTAAGATAAATTAGAGTACTTTTGCAGCCTTGTTTTATTAAAATACACCAAACACAATGACCGATAAATTCTACGAAAAAAAGACCTTTACTAAAGAGGATTACTCCGAAAAGAATCTTGCAAACAAAGAGTTTGACACCTGTATCTTTATTAATTGTAATTTTGCTAAAGCCGATCTGTCAAACACCACTTTTATTGATTGTAAGTTTGATGCCTGCGATTTGAGTATGGCTAAGTTAGTAAATACGGGTTTGCAGACAGTAAGCTTTATTAATTGTAAGATGTTAGGTGTTAATTTTACAAGGTGTAAAGATTTTCTTCTTTCTTTTTATTTTGAGAAATGTACGTTGGATTATGCTAACTTCTTTGAGAAAAAGATGATAAAAACTACCTTTAAAGATTGTAGTATTAAGGAAGTTGAGTTCTCTATGGCCAATCTTACTTCTTCCGAATTTCTTAATTGTGATCTTTCCCGAAGCATCTTTAATCAAACTATTTTAGAAAAAGTTGATTTCCGCACTGCTTATAATTATTCTATTGACCTAGAGCAAAACCGTGTAAAGAAAGCTAAGTTCTCTAATTCAGGTATTATTGGATTGCTTGAGAAATATCAGATTGTAATTGAATAGAATTGCTTATTTTTCTTTTTTCTTACGTATAATAAAGTGGTGTGCTTTAAACACCGCTCTGTAATCTCGACTCCGACAGCTAAACTATTAAATTAGTTCATCTGTCAGAGTCGATATGAGATACTATAACTTATTTAGTGTTTACTCCTCTTTTTTGTCATTGTTTATTGGCTCCCAAAGTTCTATTTTATTGCCTTCTGCATCCATTATGTGTATAAATTTGCCAAAGTCGTAAGTTACTATTTCGTCGAGAATAGTTACACCGTTTTCTTTAAGTTTGATAACAAGCCCTTCAATATTCTGAACTGTGTAATTAACCATGTAATCCTTTTTGGATGGTAAAAAATATTCATCTCCTGTTTTGAAAGGACACCATTGAAGAGAGACTATCTCATCTGGTTTGTTAAGGGTTCTGTAGTCAAAACTAGAGGAACCCCAATCATTTATTTCGAACCCTAAATTCTTTGTATACCATTCTTTCGTTTTCTCTGTATCGTCAGAATAAAATAAAATTCCGCCAATTCCTGTTACTTTTGGTGTTGTGTCGTCAGTTGAAACTGTGTTTTTTGTTTCGTTTTTTTGTTCTTCCATTATATTGTTATTTTAATTGTTGTTATATCGTTAATTATAATAAGCCACTTATTGTTTATTTATTGTTGTTACTTTCATTTTTCGGTGGACATTTTGGATAAAATGGACTCTGTCATAATTGTCAATACTATCCACCGATATTTTTAGGCAAACTTACTAATTATTTATCATACCAAAGAGAAAAAAGAAAAATAGTAATACAAGTAAGGAAATGACTTTTTCTGTAGAATGAGACATAAAACCAATAGCAAAATGACTTTTTCTGTAGAATGAGACATAAAACTAGTAGCGGAATGACTTTTTTTGTAGAATGAGACATAAAACTAGTAGCAGAATGACTTTTTCTGTAGAATGAGACATAAAACCAGTAGCAGAATGACTTTTTTTGTAGAATGAGACATAAAACTAGTAGCAGAATGACTTTTTTTGTAGAATGAGACATAAAACTAG
>CAIWDQ010000205.1 GCA_903911455.1 uncultured bacterium | reverse complement strand
GAATTTAACGAACATTTCTCCTGAATTTGGATCCATATCCATAGTCTGGGTCATTAATGGAACAACATTGTACCCTGCATAATATTCCTGCATAACAGCAGCTACATCCATAGTCTTTGCATAACCAAGTTCATATGCTCCGATTGTAGGAGTAACACTTCTAGATACATTAATAATATCAGCAGGAACTGCAGCTAATGGAGTTCCAGATATAATAGCAGGAGAAGTTGGACATTTACTTGGAATTAGGTTTGTATTACTTGTATAAACAGGATCAACAAACATAGAATGTGCATCTTGTAAAGTAGCTGATCTCCATGCAGTCAATGTACTAATATCAGCATTAACGCTTCCACCCATATAACCTAATATACCCTGTGTTCCAGAAGTATAATATATATTATAGTCACAATTTGTTAAGACACTTGCTGGAGCGGCACAATAAATACCATAAGATTTATTTAAAGTAGTGGCTGGATCAACAATTGAATTTCTAATAATATTATTTCTAAGATCAATATTATTAGCAGATGCACTTATATAAATAGCGGCATTAGTACAAGAAGTATTGTAGCCTTGTGTATTACCATACATATTTATACTATTATTATAAAGTTTAACTCCACCCATAGTACCATAAATATGGATACCTACAATTTCATCAGTTATAGACCAACCGTACCATCCATCACCATAGATTCTATATAGTACATTGTTAATTAAACTAATATTACTTGCAGGGTCAGATGTATTAAGTACAATACCAAATCCACCATAACCACCGGTTCCTGTATAAGTAATATCATGAATAATATTATTAGAAATATTAACATTTTTAACTGCTGTGCTTAAAAATATACCGTATGGATATGACCCTACTAGTATATTTTTTATAGTGTTATTTATTATGTTTAAACCTGTAGTGTATCCTGCAAAATAAACACCTGCATAACCAACAGATACAGTTGTAGTATCTGAACCAATAATATTATTTGTAATATTAATGTTTGTGTTAATTAAACTAGCAGATCCAGTTTCATAAATACCATAATAGAAATTTTCAATAATATTGTTATCAACAGATAAGTTATTTACATTCCCACCTGTAATTGCAACACCGTAATAAGTACTTGCAGTAGATGCACCTCTTACATAACAATTCTTTAAACCATTTCCATTTGCTAATGTATTATACTGGAATCCACCTCCTGAAGTGCTGTAATTCCTAAATCTTAAATAACGACCTGTTCCATTATACGAACCATTGAAAATCACATTTAAGGCTCCGTTATTTCTAATTAAATAACCTGCATAATTCCCAGATATTACTTTTAGAGTAGCATCAGCAGGCTGAATAGTTACTGTATAACCACCAACACCTTCTGAAGAATAAGCACCTAAAGCAACTGTGCCGGATTCAGTAATATTAGATGTAATATTAACTGTTACATTACCTGTAACAACATTAGCATTTAAGAAATTAAAGAATCCTGAAGTATCATTAGCTGTTAAAGAAGCATAAGTTTGACCAGTACCAACATTATAAACTCCGTTTACTGGTTTAGCAATCTTATAAAAACCAAATCCTGTAACAGGAAAATTAACAGATGTTAAATTTGTACTTGTTGGTGTGCCATTAAATACAACTGAATAAGCAAGATTAGGAATAGGAGCATTATCCTGAGCCATAACAAAATATTGAATAATAGTATCAATATTTACAGAAGATCCCAATAAGTTATAGTCAAGATAGAAGTTATAAGGAGAAGAACTATTTAATGGTTCTACAAATTTCCATCCTGTACTATCGTTAGTCATTGAAGATTTCTTGAAATAAACTCTAGGTTTAGCAGTTGTAGTATTAACACCAGTCATTGGGTCAGTTATAACAACATTATTCAAATTAACTCCAGTTAATGAAGCTGAATTACCTAAAGCATTATAAGTAAGTATTGGAGGAATGTTATCAACTGTAATACCATTAAATTCATCTGCCCCTAGATCTGGAAGAATTCCTGTTCCTGCATACCCAACTTCACCTTGACGTATATCTCCGTCGATGTCAGTTGTTATTGCAATAGGTGATGTAATTCTTTGACCATGACTTTCGACACTTGAAGAAATAGTAGTATTAATATGTAAATTAAAAGGCTTAACTGTAGCATTCAAAAATGGAACTTCACCAGTTGTAGATTGTTGATCTCTGGTACCCATTCGGGTTTTGAATGTTGATAATAAAGAATCTTTATTAGTACCATCAAAGAAGAGGAATTTCTTATTTGAAGACAATGTACCATAATAATACAAGTTATTATTTGAAGTTATGCTACTATAAGATGTAGAAGCATACCAGTAATCAACTGTACGAGTACCATAAGTAACAGCATTTTTATTAACAAAAATGTTGTTTCTCATATCAATTGGAGTAGCAGCAGCTGCATACATACAAGCAGAAGTAAAACTTGTGTTTGCTGAAGCCTGAACATTTGTACTATCTAAATAAACAGTATTATTAAATAAACGGATAGGAGTTGTTGCTGTTAAATAGATACCTCTTACGCTTGGTACTGCAGTAGAATATGGATCTGAGATATCTGAAATCATATTGTTATATATGTTTACAGAAGCAGAAGTACTACTATTACAGAAAATCCATTCAGCAGCATTTGCATTTGAAGTTACACAAGTGCTATTCAATCCGAATAATTTATTATTATAACAATTTATAACCATACCCGAAAGAGATAAACCCCCAAAATACATTCCTTCTAAAGAACCTGTAGCTTTGGTAGTACAATTACTAACTGTATTATTATATACATTAAATAGATTTGTAGTAACTCCTGTCAATGCATATGCAGTATATAATCTCATTACATTTAAGTTACCTGTTGATCCATTGATAGCAATTTGATCAATATAGTTGTTATAAATATTATTGATACCGGATTGGTTTTCAAAATTGATACCCAAAGCATCAGCAGCACCAAATTGTGTTACTTTACGGATAGTGTCGTTATAGATCTGAGTATTTGAAATGTAATAGAGATACATACCTGCAGCAACCGGATAAGAAGTATATGCAGAATGTACTGTGTCTATCAAAGTATTGTATACTTTCAAACTATCCTGATTAGCTGCATAAACACCTACACCAGCTGAAGTAGTATTAGTAGTATTACCAGTAGCCATAATTACACTTCTACCTCCATTGATAGTTCCAACTTCGTTTCCTAAATCTCTATATCCAAATGTGGTATAAGAATAACCGTTAAATCTATAACCATTATTTGCATTTAGAATATAATTATTATAGAATTTATTGTATTTATTAGGAGCAGTTCCAGAAGTATTAGCAGAACCATCTACAAAAACACCATAAGCATATGGATTAGTTCTATGTAATGTAATATTACTATTCATCACTGTATTTGAAACGCAACCGTCTGTTGATGAAGTACCTTTTAAATAGAAGCCATAGTCAACGAAATTAGAAGTAGTTGTTCCAGCATCAGTAATATCAATACCGTTAAAAGTAATATAATCACATCCGTTTAACCAAATACCCATATCTGTTGTTGCTGATGTTCCGGTAATATTTAATATTGGATTAGCACCTGAACCATTCTTTTGGAAAACAATAGGTTTAGTTGCAGTACCAGTTGTATTAATCTTATAGCCGAAATTATTAGGAGAAGCAGCACAAGTAGCTGCCCATGACTGACCGGCTTTAACATTAAAAGTAACCGGGCCTCCAATTCCAACTAAATTCAAATCATTTACTGCATTTGCAAATGTGCTATAATTTGTCCCACCATTAGGTAAAGTATTATCAATAGTATAAGTACCATTCATGAATGACCTTACTACTCTGTTCCCAACTGGTGCCTGAAGTACCGGACTATATGGAATTCCGCCTAATGTTAAAAGACTATATTCAGCATCTACAGAATCATAAGAAATTGGATTAGACTTAATATTATACACTAACCAGAAATAGTTAACATCAGGTGTTAAATTTTGGGTTCCTGTTAAAGCTTGTGTACCATTAATAGTAAAGGTACCATTAGGATTTGCAACAGCACCAAATAAATTAGTAGTAGCAAATGTGTTAGAAGATCCAGTGTAATAGACTTTTGCCGAATCAATATCAGCTAAAGCATTTGTAGATCCATTTGTGCTTAATGTCAACGAATTTACAGTTAAAGGATTTGTTGGATATAATGTAGAAACCTGTATTTGTAAAATCTGTTGATTAGTAGATGCAGCAATTACAGGTGTAGTTACATTTTGAACTGATGTAGTTGTTGAGTACTGCATATTTGGATAAGCACCAACTACATATACACTTACCTGATCTAAACACATATCAGCATAATAATCTGAAGTAGCTGTAAACTTAAGTTTTACTGTTCCTGAAGTAATATTTCCCAAGTTAACAGTATATTTAGTCCATGATGTTACAGATCCTGAAACAGTATATAAACTTGAACTCCATGTAGCTCCATTATCAGTTGAAATATACACATTAATTGGGCCTGAAGTTGTAGTAGAAGAATTTGCTTTATAATAATAAAAATCAAGTTTTTTAGGACCAGCAACTGCGCAACTAAAAGTAGGTGAAATTAAGTCACCTGTTGTTCCTGAAGACGCCCAATAAGCGTGAAAACGAGCATAATGCGATGTACTTGCTGCACCTGTAGCAGGATTAGATCCTCCTGAACTTGGCCAGTCAGATCCTGCATAAGTATCATTATGCCATCTTTGATAACCAGTTTGAGGACAAGCCCATGCAGGGACAAGATCTTCAGCAGAAACCCAAGCACCATCAAAATTTTCGCTTAATAATATTTGAATAGGATTTGGGAAAATTGTTCTGTTTCCAACAGGATTAGTAACCGTAGGAACTCTAGGGATACCATCAACAGTAATTGATAAACATTGAGCATCTACAACATCATTATTAGGTGCACTTCCATTAATATCATATGCTAACCAGAAATAATTAATACCTTCAACTAATGTAAAAGGCACCAAAGTAGATGGATTAAGTATAAATGAACCACTAGTAAAATTAATTGTAGAGTCTACATAGCGAACACCTGTTCCTGAAATTGCAAATGTTGAACTGTTTCCTGTAGAGTACAATCTAATATTACTTATATCATTTGGAATACTAGTAGTACCATTAGTATTAAAATTAATTTGAGATAATACTAAAGGATTTGCACTTCCTAAAGTTACAACTTGCAATCCAATAATTTGTTGACTAGTAGAACCAGGAGTAATTAAACTTGTATTAGTTTGTGTTGTAGTACAAGAAATGAAACTCATTGGATTTTTAGCACCTACAGAATAATAACCTACGATATTTGTAAGTGAGTCAATAGTTGTTAAAGTAAATGTAGGTAAATTAACTGTACAATTCATACCTGTAAAAGTACCAGTAGCTGTTGCAGATTTACCCACAAGTTTAAGATTATTAACATTAGTATCAGTAACCGCTACTTTTGAGTAATTCATATTACCTGAGTCTAACACTACATTCCATCTTCTATCAGAATTTACTGACAACATATATAAACCAGGAGTTCCGGCGTAATTTCCTTTCATAACATTAACCTTAACATATGGAGTTAAAGTACCAGTTGATGGATTTACTAATGCAAAAGGATTATATAATATTGTATCCTTAGCAGCAGAAACATATCCCAATGGGTATGTCCAGATTCCTGTATTTACTGTATTTGCAGGGATAGCTCTTGCAATTGGACCATTTACAAAATTTGAAGTATTAAATGTTCCTGAAACAGCTGTTGTTGCTGTGCCTGTTATTGTAATAGGTTTTGTTGCAGATGTATTTAAAATACCATTTGATAATGTCAAACCACCAGCAGCTAATCTTGCATTTAAAGTTAAACCTTTAAGGTTATTTAAAGTTAAAACACCGCTGATTACAGATGGAATTTCAGTACCGGTTGTTTGAGCTATAGTATCATTATATGTATAATTAGTAGTCATATTTGCAAAATTAAATGCAATAGTCCCAGTAACGTTTCCATGACCTTTCATTAAGTTGAAAGTATTAGCAGAAGCATCACCAAATGTAAAGGTTCCACTTGTTGATAAAGTTCCATTTGTTAAGGTTAATCCATTATTTATAATTAATGAATTTGAACTTACTCCAGCTGCATTATTCATAGTAACATTTGCTATCTGACTACCAGTTCCAACTTGTAAAGTTTGTGCAGTAGTTCCCAATAATTGTAATGCACTTGATGTAGAAACAAGACCATTAAAAAGACCTTTATTAATTAAATTACCATATAACTTTAATGTTTGTCCTGAAGTTCCATTTCCTACATTAAAGATACCAGTACCAGGATTAGTATAATTATGTAGAATATTAGCAGCTGCATACATTCTCATTCCGTGTTGAGCTGTTGTTGTATCTACAACTACATCGTAGAAAACTCCATCCATACAGAATGATTGTGGAGTAGCTGAAGTAAGATTATTACCAAATTTAACAGTACCACCGGTAATATTTACGTTTCCGTTACCAGGAGTTGGAAATCTAACATCAATAGGATTAGCTCCGGTATTACCATTTTGAACAATAATTGTTCCGCCACTCATATTGAAAGCTACAGGTGCTGTCAATCCATATTCAAATTCTCCTGTTCCATTAGTATTACCCATAGTTCCAACTGTCATAGTTCCATTACTCATAGTAAATGTACCAGCAGTTGAATTATAAATTCTACCAGTAGAATTAATAGCACCACCATCCATGATAAAGAATGAATTTACATTTAAGAACATTGTATTATTGATAGCCTGTCCTATATTAAATGTACCTTGAGAAATATGTAGTAACCCGTTCATATTTGCATTAGCATTCTGACCGGGAACAGTAAAGTTTGGATTATTTAACCATATACCTCCTGTTGTTGGAATAGTATAAGCGGCTGATGGAAATAGTCTGTTAGCTAAAGTAAAATTACCAGATATCTTATAAATACCTTTAATAGTATATGGATTTCCCAAAAATGTTGCTGGAATAAAACCGGTAGTATCAGTACTCATATTCTTTACAGTAAGATTAGACATCGCTAAATCAACATAAGGAGTAAATGGGTTAACTAAACCTGTAAAAGTTTTATTCAGAACTATCTGATAAACATTATTTATACCAGTTCCATTATAAACTGCACCTTGTGAACCTGTAAAGTTCAAAACAGCTTTCGTAGTATCTGCAGTAAATAAATTTATAGTTCCACTATTTGTAATTCCATTTTGTAAGTTTAATACACCTGCGATTCCAGTAGCATCTAAAGTTCCATATGGATGAACTACTAAGCTAAAACATGTATCTAAAGCTATATCCAAATGTACAGTATATGAACTATCAATATGAACAGTACTGAAGTAATCAGGTACTGACATTGTATTCCATGTATTTGGATCGCTCCAGTTACCAGATGCAACTGAGTGTATCTGAGCAGGAGTCATTGTATTAATTACTTGTGTTAATGGATTTATTGTTAAATACATTGGACCATTAATACAATAAGAATTAGCTGCGTATACAAAATAATAATATTGAGTAGAAGCAGTAAGATTATTATCAGTAAATGATGTTCCTGTTTGATAAGCAACAACAGTTCCTCCACCTAATGATGCTC
Source organism: uncultured bacterium (assembly GCA_903911455.1). Classification (GTDB taxonomy): domain Bacteria; phylum Bacteroidota; class Bacteroidia; order Bacteroidales; family JACABE01; genus JBAXLO01. Next base: position 3,948 of record CAIWDQ010000205.1, on the reverse strand, counting down.
CTACAGTATATGTAGTTCCATTTAATGGAGTTGTAGAAAGTGTAGCAGAAGTACTTCTTACGATCAAATAATGATCAGCATCAGGAGATGCTGTATATGATCCATTAATATATAAATAATTTGCATTAGGTACAAAAGCAGTAGGTTGATTGGTTGGAGCAGCACATGGAATAGCAGGTAATACATTAATTGTATAATCTTCTGTTTCGCCAGCATAATAATAATCACCAGTTCCATAATTAAAACAAGGATTATTAGGATAATAATAATTCATTATTATTCTCATCGTTGTATTACCTGTCATAGCTGTTAGTGGAATCGTAACATTAGTAGCTAAAATTACATTAACTCCTGCAGTATGTGTAAAACTACCACTATAAACAACTTCAGTTATAGGATCAAAAACTCCATCCTGATTATAATCAATCCAGGCTTGACAGTAATAAGTTGATCCTGATGAATAGGATGAAGCACCTCCAACTGTAATTGATAACGGAGTAGTTAAAGTTTTTACAATATTAGCAGAAGCTACAGGAGTTGTGCTTGTAATAGTAAAATCAGAATATGTAGACCCACCTGTTGTATTATTTAAGTTTCCAAAAGTTACATTCGAAATCTGTTCATATGTAGCAGAACTACAAACTGAAGGACAATATTGTAATAAGGATGTACCCTGAAGATATACATAAGTTGAAGTTCCAGAGGCAGAGATGGTCATATTTCCATTATAAGCAGTATTAGTTGCTAAAGGAACAAATTTAACATAAATAGGTGTAGTTCCTAATGTAGATGAAGTATATGAAATATTTAATGGATTAGGTGAATAAACACCATTTATTGATGAACATATCTCGAATCCGGCAGGTGGTGTTACAACAACATTTCCCGGGGCACCTGTTAAGTTAGTTCCATTAATATTAAATTGATATGGTGCAGAAGAAGTTCCAAATAAAGTATAGTTAAAATTATGACCTCCCGGAGCAACTAATAAAGTTGAACCTAAAGGGTTAACAACATCTACTCTATAATCTTCAGTTTCGCCACCGTAATAATAGGAACCTGATAAATAATTAAAACATGGATTTGAAGCATAATAATAATCATAAATTATTCTCATTCTAGTTGGCCCTGTCATTGCAGTATTAGGAACTGTAATGTTTCCTGTTAAAATATTTGTATAAGCACTAGAAGAAACTGTTGATGTACCGCTATAAACTAATTCGGTAACAGGATCAAAAATACCATCCTGATTCCAATCAATCCATGCTGTTAAATAATAAGTTGATGTATATGAATAAGCAGGTCCACTTGTTGTAATTGATAATGGATACGTTAATCCTTGTTGTAAAACACCTGGTGTAACAGAATTTGTAAAATCAGTATATTTAGAACCACCTGAATTATTATTAATATTTGATAACGTAACATTAGAAATATTGTCATAAGTTGCATAATCAGAAGCTGAAGCACAATACACTAATAATGATGTACCTTTAACATGAATTGGCCAGTTAGTAGCACCACCGCCAGATAAAACAACATCACCTGCAAAATTAGTACCCGATGTAGTAGGTATAAATCTAATATGTAAAGGAGTAGCTGCTAATGTTGCAGAAGTATAAGGAATTGGTAAAGTTGAAAACCAATTAGTGCCATTTAAAGATACCTGAAATCCTGTTGGAGCTATAACAGTAATATTTCCTGGTGCGCCGGTTAAGTTAGCAGCAAAAACATTTACTATTGAATCTCCAGAACTACTTCCGTAAGGGACATATTTAAAATCAAAAGAAGAAATATTAGATGCTACATAAGGAGTAGTTGGAGCAAGAACTGTTATCAGGTAGTCTTCAGTTTCTCCATAGTAATAATTATAACCTGGATAATTCCAACAAGCTGTTGTAATTGCATAGTCATAACTTGCAATTATTCTCATTCTTGTAGTACCAGGAACTGCAGTACCAGGGATAATAACATTCCCATTTAGTATATTATTAGTAGAATTATAGGTTCCACTATATACTACTTCTGTAGCCTGATCAAAAACGCCATCCTGATTCCGGTCAATCCATGCCATGCAATAATTAGTACATGTACCGCAACCATAAGGACCTGTTATCGAAATAGACAATGGATAATTTAATCCTGGAACAAACTGACCTGGAGCAACTGTTGCAGTAAAATCTTCATACTTAGTTGCACCAGCAGGTGCGCTATTATTAATACTTCCAAAAGTTACATTTGAAATGTATTCATAATTTGTATATTCTGGATGCGATGTACAATATATTAATAAGGATGTACCAGTAACTCCAATTGAATAAGCTGAAGCACTTCCACCTGTTATTGTCACATTACCTGAATAATTGGTATTAGCAGCAGTTGGAACAAATTTAATATATAAAGGTACAGGTGCTAATAAAACAGATGAATATGGTAATGGTATTGGAGTTGTAAAATAATTTATCCCATCAGTTGAAACCTTAAATCCTACTGGAGGAGTTACTGTAAGGTTTCCAGGTGCTCCTGTTAAGTTATTTCCTGTAATTGTATCAATAAAAACAGCAGAAGAATTACCAAAAGAAACATAACCAAAACCATGTGTTGGGAGAGTACTTGTTATATAAGGAGAAGTGTTAGCAACTATATTAATATTATAATCTTCTGTTTCACCCCAAGTATAGAGACCGCAAGCTGAAGGGGCTGAAGATTCTTCAGTTACAACTCTCATTCGGGTAATCCCTAATGCAGCTGTTGTAGGGATAGTTATAAATCCCGTTTCAAAATGAGGACCTGTAGTTGAACCAGATGCATATACTTGTTCATTTGCCTGAAAAACTCCATCCTGATTCCAATCGATCCAAATACCTGTATAATTTGAATAACTACCTCCACAAGTTCCAACTTGTACACTAAATGGATATGTAAGTACTTGAATAAGATTTGGAGCTGTAACAGAGGTTGAATAATTACTATACTCGGATATTATAGAACCAGGACCGGGAGCTAAGTCACCACATATAGAAGTATTATTTAATGAACCAAAAGTAACATTTAAAATTTCTTCATCAGATGTAGAAGTAGCGTTAGAAGCACAATATATTAATTGAGAAGTACCGGATAAAGAAGCAGTAGTTGATGCTCCACCGCCTGAAAATGATAAGTTACCTGAGTAAGTTGCATTAGCAGCTGTAGGTTGAAATTCAACATAAACACTGTCTAAAATAGTGCTACCAATATAAACTTTAGTAGTAGATGCACCATAAGAACCGGTAAGTGAAGATGCTACTTTAAATCCTGCAGGAACTGTAAATGTAATTACACCTGCGCCACCTGTAAGATTAGCACCTGTAAACACAAATTTCTGAGGTGTTGAAGTATTACCAAAAGCTAAATAATTAAAATTATGAGATCCTGGAGAAACTGTAAAATAAGGAGTAGCTAAAGAAGCAATAGTAACAGTATAATCATTTGCACAACCGAAAGTTTCGGATTGACAAGCGTCGAAACCTGTAGAAGCATATACTACTCTTGCTCTCATAGTATGAGTACCTGGAGTAGCAGTAACAGGGATTGTAACATTGTCAGTAAAAGAACCGTTAATAATGGCACTTGCATATACAACCTCAGTTGTATTGTCGAATACACCATCGTTGTTGTAATCAATCCAAACTCTTAAGTATTCACTAGAAGTGTAAACAGCAGTTCCTGAAATTGCATAAGTTGATCCAGGAGTTAATGAGGTAGAAAGTGCTGTGTAATCATTGTAGCCGGCTGTACCTGAAGTACAAGTCATGCCAGTCTGACTAATAGTAGCAAAACCAAAGTCAGAGAAATAATCGTCTCCAGTACAGCCATATGTCCAAATTGGAGCACAATACTGAGCTTTTAGGGTAGTACCCGTAAGCATTAGTAACATAAATGTTACGATAAAAAATGTGAAAAATTTTC
>CAIWDQ010000204.1 GCA_903911455.1 uncultured bacterium | reverse complement strand
CATCAGGGGGAATAGTCGGAACTCTTTTAGCAATTCTTCTTTTAGTTATACTTGGCTTGGATTTTAAAACAATTATGTTTATAGCAGCAGGAGTTTCAATTCTTTCGCTTATTCCATTATTTTTTGTAAAAGAAAATTATTATAATTATTTTTATATTGATAACAGTTTAGCTGATAACAATTACTGTAATTATTCGCCTGATTATTTTAATATTACAAAAAAAGAAATGTAACCTTATTTAGAATTGTTTCGTAAAAAAGCATTGTTAAGAGAAACAATCAAAAGATTTTAAAAATGCATACAGTTTATACTTCACATAATAATAAAAAAGGAAATAGCAGGGCTACTATTTCTGATGTTGTGAGTATAAATAATCCCTTTAATATCTTTAATCAAAAACTAAAAAACAGAGTCAAGAGATATTTAGTAAGAATCAAAGTATTCTTCGACAAGAATGCTTATTCTTTCGACAAGAATGCTTATTCCTGTAACAAGAATGCTTATTCTTGCAACAAGAATGCTTATTCTTGCAACAAGAATGCTTATTCTTACGACAAGAATGCTTATTCTTATGACAAGAATGCTTATTCTTACGACAAGAATGCTTATTCTTGCAACAAGAATGCTTATTCTTGCACAAAAATGCGTCGACTCATTTTTATGATTTTAAAATACTGTATCCCAAAACAATCTCAAATATTTAAAAATAAGGACTCTATTTATCAAACAATCCTTTCTGTTTTTAATATGAGGTATTTTATCCAAAATACTGAAATAAATTTAAAAGATCTACAAAAGTGCTTTAAAAAGAGCAACACCTATTTATCGAATTACGAAACTATTACTGTTATTGGCAAATAACTCATAGTACTCTATAGGAGTGCTTTGGGGTACCTTATCTTTTTATTGTGAGGCATAACAATATAAGATTCGGTCAAATTATTAATAATAAAATTATCTTATTCAAATAAATTGCAATTATGCAAAAGAAATTCAGAAATATAAAAACAGTTCCAAAAGGTTCGAATTCTGCAAAGATACAATCACATACTAATGCAGCTAACCTTCAGGAAAAAAGCACTTTGTTAGTACCTACAGCTCCAATGTCTTTTACTCAAATAAGAGCTTTGGTGGTTATAGCAGTGCTTAACTTTAATCTTTGGAAAAATGGGAGTAAACCCGCAAAGATTTTATTCAAAAAAGCCATGAAAGACCTACAGGATGGATATTATAATAATGGTGTATACTACGAAACAGTAGCCAATGACACGGATAATGCAGAATTATTTGCATTACTAGGCTACGAATCTTATAAAACTGTAGTAAGAAAAGTTAAAGCTTCTATTCATGTTGAAAATACAAGTATTTTGGGAGTATTATTTTTTATCCTTAGAGCTTTTAGAGGTATAAAGTGCTACAACATCGAAGGAACTATTATTGATGGTGATGTAATGGGAACACCTGTTATGTTTCCAATACTAACTAAATCAACAGGTACAGTAGCCGGTTTTGTATCGGGTGCTAAATATTTAATCAGGGCTCAGGCAGTGTTTGCAGGTGGCAGACTCGGCGAATGGACTGATTATTTTACAATAAGAGTTCTGTAAGGAAAGTGCCTTGAGTACTTAAAATTGAAAGGTAATAGGCAATAAAAAAAGCTTTCATCATTAATTTGATGGAAGCTTTTTTAATGACCTCACCCCCCTTCGACAAGCTCAGGGACCTTAGGAGAGGGAGTAAGGCAGGTAATTTTTAATATTATTAATTCTTAATTTTTAATTCTTAATTGTCTTATAACTCAAGTTCGTATGTTTGCAAAAAATAAGTTTCAGAAATAATTACTAAGTTTGTATT
>CAIWDQ010000203.1 GCA_903911455.1 uncultured bacterium | reverse complement strand
TGGCAATTCCGGTTCAATAAAGCAGGAAGTCAATTTAAGAAAGGGCAAAGTCAATTTAAGAAAGGACAAAGTCAATTTAATAAGGCACAAAGTCAAGTTAAGAAAGGACAAAGTCAATTTAAGAAGAGGCAAAGTCAATTTAAGAAGAGGCAAAGTCAATTCAATAAAGGACAAAGTCAATTGAAGAAGGCACAAAGTCAATTTAAGAAAGGACAAAGTCAATTGAAGAAAGGCAATAATTATGTAAAAAGATTTCTTAGTTAAAAACTATTTATTGCTAATATCGTTCAGGATATTATATAGTTGTGAGGTTAGTTGTTTACGCGAATACTTATTATTCTTATCGTTTTTAAGATCAAGAACAGGGTTTAACTGCCACTCTTTATACTTCTGACTAAGATATTCATACATTAAATTACTTTCATCATAATCAAAAGTAGTACCGGCTTCGCATTCAGAGATAATTTCGGCAGCATCCCCATTTTTAGGACCAATGCAAAGGATAGGCTTACCTGCTGCAAGGTATTCAAAGAGTTTTCCTGTAAGTATTCCTTCATTTTTATCCATTTTCGGAATCACCAACAATAAAAGTGTAGTCTTTAATAGGATTTTTACTGATTCGCTATGAGGTACATAATCGTTGATAGTAGTTATCTTATCTAAATTAAAATGTTTTAGTTTTGATAACAAAGATCCCGTAACTTTTCCCGTGAAATTAAGTGTAACGGGTGCCCCCGGATTCTTATTTAGAAGAAGCTTTAGCGCCTCCAAAAAAGAATCAACATCATAAATATCAGCAAAAGTACCTGTGTAAGTGATTAAAAACGTATCAGAAGGAGGATTGGAAGCAGCTGTAAAGTCATCAGCATCAAACCCATTAGGCAACACATGTATTTTATCGCTTTTAAGCTTAGAAGACTTACTTAAAAACATGTTTTTTATAAATTTACTAACAACTAAGGCAGCATCCGATTTCTCCAACACATTTCGCTCATAATTTTTGTCAATCCAAAGAGCAAGAGGAGTATGCAACATCTGTTTGTAGTAATAAATATCAGTCCATGGATCGCGCAAATCAGCAACCCAGGGGATATTATACTTGTTTTTAAGCTTTAAACCAACTAATTGAGTAGAGTGGGGGGGACTTGAAGTAATTATCGCATCAATTTTGTCAGTTTTAAGCACTTTAATAGCTTCGCGATAAGCATATTTGTTCCAGCCAACACGTGCGTCAGGGATAAAAAAGTTACCACGAACAAATCGGGCAGCTTTCTGAAAGAAACCGGGATTAGATTCGTTGGCAAAACCACTGTGAGGAATCTCCTTTTTGTTGCCGATGCTCTTATAGATGTTAAAAGGCTCAAAAGTATCAGTCTTTATAACCTTTACACCATCAGGAATATCGCTTAAAAGACTCGCGTCGGTAAGCTGATACGATGCCTTGCGATGATCAACAGTAATTACAGTAATTTCAACACCTAAAAGATGCAAATACTTAACAAATTTAAGCATCCGCTGCACACCGGCGCCACCACTCGGAGGCCAGTAATAGGTGATGATGAGTACTTTCTTCATTTTTTGATCTTATAAAACAAAGCGAATCTTCTTTGACAAGATGATTCGCTTTGCAATAGAAATTTATTATATAATTAAAGAATTATTTCTTACGGAAGAATACAACCGCTTCTTTTACAAGCATCCCCAATACTAAAAATAACAGAAGGAATGAACTTGCAAAGCCAACTTTTTCGCTGCTATAGTAAGTTGCCGGATGAAATTTAAACTCTATTTTATGTTGACCAGCAGGTACTTTCATTGCACGTAACACATAGTTGACTCTAATATAAGGAACCTCTTTGCTATCAATATATGCCTTCCATCCTTTTTCATAATAGATTTCAGAGAAGACAGCAAACTCATCTTTTTTAGCATTAGCTTCGTAAGTAAGATAATTTGGCGCGTAAGAAGTTAATTTAATGGTTGACAAAGTATCTTTGCCCGGCTTCACATCTTTCACATAGTCATTAAATCTCTTGTCAACAACCGCCGTAGTGGCTGGTTCAAAGTTAGAGAGAGCTACGATTTCTGAATCAGGACTTTCAACTATCTTAAAATTATCAATATACCATGCATTACCTAATGCAGCCACATTCCTTTGTGCCTGAGGCTGCTTATTTTGATCTGGAGCGATGAAATACTTAGTGTTAAGCATATTCAACACCTTTACATTGTTCTTTGAAATTTGGTGTTCTATCAAATCCTGATATCTTCTCAACTTCGCACCATGGTAACCGCCAATAGATTTATGGAAATAGGACGTTGAAGCATCATTGAACGGCGAAACTGTAACATTAAACACCCTATAATTAGGATCTTTATCCTGAAGAATCAATTCGTCAACATCAGTAGCAGGGTAAGGCTTTTCAACATTAACTTTGCTAGTGAAATTTTTATCGTCAAAGTATCTCTTATCAACTGACCACATATCAATTATAACCATAAGCCCAATAATAGCAAATACATACTGCCATTTAAGCTTATCCTTCATCATCGCCCAAAGTAAGGCAGCAGTCGCAATAATCAGGAAGACCGCACGCCATGCATCCATCATAAACATACTCTTTCTGTCAGCAATCAAAGCTGTCATAAGCCACTCAGGGAATTGGTACTGGGCATCCGAAGCAGTTGTAAAGTCGTACATATTAGTTCCAAGCAATGCAAAAATCAAGGCAACACTTCCCGTAATAATTAAAGAAAACTTCAAAGCTCTAAAGTTCTCAGCAGTATTCTTTTTATTCTTGAAAAATTCATTAAGAGCCAGTATCCCAAGCAATGGAATGGTCAACTCAGCAATTACAAGGATAGACGAAACAGCTCTAAACTTATCATACATTGGGAAGTAGGAGAAAAAGAACTCTGTAAGCGGCATAAAATTCTTTCCCCAAGCCAGCATAATAGATAAAATGGTAGCAATAAGCAATCCCCACTTCATCGGACCTTTTACAAGGAACAAACCTAAAACAAAAAGGAAGATAAAAATAGCTCCAACATACACAGGGCCTGATGTAAAGGGTTGCGTACCCCAATAAAGCGGTACCTGTTTGATAAATTTCTTCGCCTCACCATATCCATTCTGTTTCAAAACCTGGTAAGTCTCTGAACTTTCTGATAATTTACCTGAAGAAGAACCTCCATTGAAATCAGGGATCATTAAAGTCATCGTTTCAGGAATGCCATAGCTCCAACCAGTTGCGTAACTCAAATCAGTACCACTTGTTTTATCAGATTTATCACCTAAAGTGAGCTCAGATTTACCGCGGATGGTCTCCTTAGCATATTCATAGGACGTTAAAAGGTTGGTAATGTTAGTACCAAGAGCAATCCCCCCTGCAATAACTAGTACTCCGATAGCTTTAAAATAAACGCCCAATTGCTTTTCTTTTAACTTGGTGAAAAACTCAGCAATAATATAAATCAAAATAATTATAAGCAGATAATAAGTCATCTGCACATGGTTCATCTTAATTTCAAGTGCCATAAAAAGAGCTGTAAGCGCTCCACCCCAAAGATATTTGCCTCTCATACATAAAATAATACCTGCCAAAACAGGTGCCATGTATCCGATAGCCAATGATTTGGTATTATGACCTGCCTCTATAATAATAAAGAAATAGGATGAGAACCCAAATGCGAGTGCCCCGATAATACTGAGCCAGGGATCAACCTTTAAGACTAAAAGCAGTATGAAAAAACCTAAAAAGTACATGAAAACCATGTTCGCAGGGTTCGGCATAAAGAAAAGTCCGAACAGATTTTCAAAAAAGGTAGTCACATTGTTTGATGGAGTCACCATACTTATCTGGTAAGCCGGCATCCCACTAAACATTGAGCCTGTCCAAAGTGGTTCTTCGCCATTATGAGTTTTGCGGAAGTCCATAATTTCTTTTGCAGCCCCAGTCCATACTGAAGTATCGTTTTGTTTAAGCCTTTTGCCTTCCATCAAAGGACTTAGATACGCAAATGTAATGATAATAAAGATTAAAATTGCACTTACATAGGGTGAAATTGTCTTGAATGAAATGTTCTTCATAAGTTTTATTATTTTTGAAATTGTTTTCTTTTTATTTTTTTATTTCTTCGTAATCAACGTACTCTCCGATAGTATCGGATTCAGGATTTTTCTTTTCAGGAACATAGTTTATAACTGTTTCGCCTTCTTTTTGCTTAACATCAGAACCATAAGTCTGTTGAAAAACCTGCCCCTGCATCTTCTTAAAGAAGTATTTAAGAATATATGGAAAAGCATACCTTGCAATTAAGCGAAGTATTATAATGACGAATATAATCCAGAGAATAACTTCCATCTTTATTTAAGTTTTAAAATCGCAACAAATTTACACAAAAAAATCATACTACTCTACAAAATGAATTTGATTATTAAATAACCTCTTTTTAAGAGTTTTAGTATGATGCTACTCATTATTTTGAGATTTTTTAAGATAAAAAGACTTATCTTTAGTCTTCCTGAGATTACGCAAAAGATGTCCGATAGCTAATATTGGATTATACCACAACATCCTGGGACCAGAATAACGCATTATCACCCTGATTTGCTCACGCATATCCTTTTTGTAACAATGTACTGTGCATTTTGAACAATTAGGTTTATCATCTTTAAAGATACAATGTTCAATGCGGGCATAACTATAATTGAGTAGCTTAGAACATTCTTCGCAAAGAGTTTTTGTGTGATGATGTTTTCTGCAATAGAAAGCAATCATTACACTTACAGCTTTCTTTTCTAGTTTTTGTCCTGCTGACAAGTTTTAATATGTATTACTGAAATAAAGGATTAGAAAGAAAATTCTTTTTTAGCAGCCTTCAAAGTATTATCCAGAAGCGCAACTATAGTCATTAAGCCTACACCACCAGGTACAGGGGTGATATAACTACATTTAGGTGATACATTAGCAAAATCAACGTCGCCTACAAGCCTGAAACCGGACTTAGTTTGAGTTGAAGGTACCCTATGCATTCCTACATCAATCACAACAGCACCTTCTTTCACCATATCAGAAGTTACATATTGTTGCTTACCAATTGCTACGATCAGAATATCCGCTTTAGCGCAAATCTCTTTAATATTAGCTGTCTTACTATGGCAAAGTGTTACTGTTGAATTAGCATGAGCATTATTCCTCGACATCAGCACACTCATTGGAGTACCTACAATATTACTTCTACCTAATATCACACAATTCTTACCAACAGTATCAATCTTTGATCTTTCTATAAGTTGCATAATACCATAGGGTGTAGCTGGCAGAAAAGAAGGTACACCTGCTAACATTCTACCAAGATTAATAGGATGAAACCCATCAACATCTTTAGAAGGATCAATACGTTCTATAACTTTATTTACAGAGATATGTTCGGGTAATGGAAGTTGAACTATAAAACCATCTACTTCTGGATCATTGTTAAGGAAATCTACAGTTTCCAATACTTCTTTTTCGGAAGTTCTGGCAGGTAATCTATAAACAGAAGAAGTAAAACCAACCTCTTTGCATGATTTTTCTTTATTAGCAACATAAGTTTGACTTGCAGGATCATCGCCAACTAAAAGCGCTGCAAGATGAGGAGGGTTTTTTCCATCATCAATCATCTTTCTAACTTCTATTGCAATTTCAGTTTTAATTGCGTCTGCGATTATTTTACCATCTATTAGTTTCATGATCTTTATAATTTTACTAATGATTAAATTTAATGAAGAAGAGTATTAATTAAATTGAATTATTACATTCTACCTTTCATATTCTCCATCATTCGCATCATTTTCTGGCCATTGTCATTGCTACCGCTCATCATTTTCATCATCTTACGCATCTCATCAAATCTTTTGATCAGATTATTTACTTCTTCAATTTTATTACCACTTCCTAATGCAATACGTTTTCGTCTGCTACCATTAAGAATTGCCGGGTTGGCTCTTTCTTCTTTAGTCATCGAATAAATAATAGCTTCAATATTCTTAAAGGTATCATCAGGAATATCTACATTTTTCAATGCTTTACCAACACCAGGTATCATCGAAGCAAGATCTTTAATACTTCCCATTTTCTGAATCTGTTTCAGTTGTGTAAGGAAATCATCAAAGTTAAATGTATTCTGTTGTATTTTCTTATGAAGCTTTTTAGCCTCAACTTCATCGTATTGTTCCTGTGCACGTTCAACTAACGAAACGATATCACCCATGCCGAGTATACGATCAGCCATACGCTCAGGATAGAAGACATCTATTGCTTCCATCTTTTCGCCTACACCTACAAATTTAATAGGCTTATCGACAACAGCTCGAATAGTAAGGGCAGCACCACCACGTGTATCACCATCTAATTTGGTTAATATTACACCATCAAAGTTAAGGCGGTCGTTAAAGGTTTTTGCAGTATTTACAGCATCCTGACCGGTCATTGAGTCAACTACAAATAATGTCTCGGATGGATTGATCTCATTCTTGATAGCTGAGATCTCATTCATCATTTCATCATCAATAGCCAAACGACCGGCAGTATCTATAATTACTGTACTTATCCCTTTTTCGCGGGCATAGGCTACAGCTTTCTTAGCTATCTTAACTGGTTCCTTGCTTTCGATATCGGCAAATACTTCGACACCTATCTGTTCGCCCAACACTTTTAACTGTTGAATAGCAGCGGGACGATATACGTCGCAGGCTACCAACAATACATTACGTGCTCTTTTTATCTTAATATAATTGGCAAGCTTGGCTGAGAATGTTGTTTTACCAGAACCTTGCAGCCCTGACATCAATATAATTGCAGGACTTCCTTTAAGGCTAATATCTACCTTTTCGGCGCCCATTAACTTAGTTAATTCGTCGTGTACAATTTTAACCATCAACTGTCCGGGAGACACTGCAGTAAGTACATTCTGACCTAAGGCTTTCTCTTTAACATCTTCGGTAAATTGTTTGGCAATTTTAAAACTAACGTCAGCGTCAAGCAATGCTTTTCTTACTTCTTTTAAAGTAGTTGCAACGTTTACATCGGTTACGCGTCCTTGTCCTTTTAACAGCTTAAAGGCGCGATCAAATTTTTCACTTAAATTTTCGAACATAGTATTTCTTTCCTTATTAAAAAAGTGGTGCAAAGTTAATAAATTCTTCGCAAACCTGATGCGTGAGTTTGTATTTTATGAATTTGTAACAAAAAAGAAGTACTTAGAGTACTTTGAGTACTTAGAGTGCCTTCTATGTTGCAAAACAAGTTTCATAGTTGACATTTAACTTTTTTTTATAATTTTGTGTCATAAGTCTGAAGAGGAAGTG
>CAIWDQ010000202.1 GCA_903911455.1 uncultured bacterium | reverse complement strand
TATTTGCAGAATAATTATAACAGTTAATAAATACATATATTTGTAGGATTAACATCAGTACATAAATTAATTAGATATACAATGAGACAAATAGATTTATCATATTATTCAATGTTTAGAATGGTAAACGATTTAATGAAAAGGAATAAACTAATCTGGAAAGATAATCAACTAATTGTAGATTGTGTAGATGAATTAGATACAAACATAAAACTAATATCTAAAGCGAGTCTCGGATTACAAAATAAACCAAGCAAAGTAACATTCGAGAAAAAAGAAATCCGTTTAACTTCAAATAAACAAGCGTTCGTAATTAAAGAAGGCTTACGTTTATATTATACTATGAATGATATGAACGAAGAAAAGCTGATGTTTACATTTCCAATTTCCAGATTTACTAAGATGACAGATGGCAACTTTTATATGGAAGCATCACATATTGTTGAAAGAGCCGAAACACTTTCATCTCAACTTATTCCGATTGGAGTAACACCAATTAAGACTGCAGATTTAAAAGCTAATCTGTTGAAGTTTTATAATAAACCTCCTGAAAGAGAATTTACAGCTAAGACACATGCAGCTTTGGTTAAGTTAATTCCTGCAAAAGTAAAGGAAACACGATTGATGCTTAGAGATGTGTTAGATGCTCTGTTATTGATGTATGATGACGATACGAACCACTTTTTTGTTTCACTTTATAAGAGAACAAGACATAGAGATGCCAAACCGGGACGCCACAAATACTATACTGTGTTAGTGAAAGGCAATGTAAAAGATGTTGAAACAAAACTGGCATTGAGCGATGTCGCTGTTGAAGTTGGAGTTAAAAAGAAAAAAGTTATAAGTGGTGAAGATGGTTTCTATAAAGTAAGAATATATACTAAAGATGCCGATACCATTACATTCACTAAAGAAGGCTACGAAACGTTAACTGTAAATATTCCAAAGAAACAGGTGAAACATGAGGTGGTTGTGAATGTGGGGATGAAGAAGGTGGTAGCGGTTTAGGCTTTTAGACTTTTAGGCTATTAGGGAAGAAAGGAAAATAATGTTGTTAGATTAACAATATTATAAGTTTTGCTATCGTTAAATATAATAAGTATAATCCTAAAATCATGAAGAAAATAACAGCAGGTATTATTGACATTCTAATTCTGTATTGCTTTTCAGTAGTTTTATTCATAATCCTAAAGCAACTAAACTTAATAATCCATTATTTCCAATTGATTCTGGGTGTGTCTTTTATTTATCAATTTATATTTGCTTTCAATGCTAATATTACAATAGGTAAGTATCTGTTTAGAATGACAAAAGTAAGTACTAATGAACTTCCTATAAAACGAAGCAATGACTTTCTTTGTTTCATATTAGAATGGAGTATATTCTTTGTTCTTCCTTATCTATGTCAGATACTATTTATACATGGGGGTCATGATATTTATCTATTAAATATAATTATTCAATATCTTTTTATAAATGGTATCTCTTTATTATTAACTAAAAAGCTATTGCTAGACTTTTTCTTTAAGACTGATTACATACATGTAAAAGGACACAAATTCTATTTCGGGCGTAATCTAGCAGCTTTAATAATTGATTTGAGTCTGTTAATTCCGATAGCAATAATTGTCCGTTACCTCCTTTGGTTTTATATTGATTTTGTAGTTCTACTTACTCTTGTTTATGTGCTTTATAATATTATTGCATATAGTATTTTTAATACCAGCTTTGGTAAGTATTTTATGAATATTACAATTGAAAGCAAAAAGAATTCACTAATTCATTTCTTGTTTAGAGAAACTATCTTAAAGCTTTCAGTGTTTCTCTTACTGCCTTCCATCTTTCTTTATCTTATTGGATTTGATAATATATCATTCCTGTATTTATACTCCGCAATCATTTTTATATTTATTGGTTTCCCTTTATCTATTGCATTCAATTCATTTATTCATACCACTTGGTGGAATAAAGTATCTAAAACTGAAAAGGTATATCATATAAGTTCTTCAAAAGGGAAGCTTAATAAATTGAGTATTCTAATAGCTTTATGGATTGTTCTGTTTTTTGGTGTAAGAACATTATACAACAGGACTCAGAACTCAGAAAAATGGTTGTTGGGATTTAAGCATCCTGTTGAGTTTTTTAAATATCCTGATAATTCAAGTCTTGATAAATATACAATTTTTTTGAAACAACCACATTTATCTCCAAAAGAATATGTGTTAAGTTTATTTGATAAATATGATATAGTTATTATTGGTGAAGCTGCTCATAGTGAGATTTTGGAATGGGATTTAATTACTGATATTGTTAAAGATCCAAGATTTATTGAAAAGGCAGGAAATGTATTTACAGAATATGGTTCTGCCAACAATCAATCTAAAGTTAATACTTTTCTTAAAATTATATATCCAAATGATTCACTTCTAAATAAAGCAACAGCTACTCTGGGTTATATGAGAGCTTCTTATTTTAACTTTCTCAAAAATATTAATCTTAAGAATGCAAATCTTAATGATAGCAATAAGATTAATGTTTGGTTTACTGATGATGATTATGAAAATTCTTATATCAGAACTGCAATGTTATTTAATTATGATGAAAGTAATCGTGACAGCATAATGGCAGACGTAGTTATACAATGGTATAATAAAGCAAGTAATAATACAAAACATAAATGTTTGGTTGTTACTAATTATCGCCATGCTTTTGGTGCTGTTTCAGATACAAATCCCTATAAACATAATTCGCATTATGAACATATTATTTCCGGTAACGAGGCGCAGTATATTTTTAAATCTTTCCCGAATATTACTGCAAATGTAATGCTTAATATGGCAGGTTATAATAGTTATTTTTATTTACCATTCCAGAATGGAAAATGGGAAAGAGCATTTGAACTTAACGATAACAAAACTTGTGGTTTTGATTTTAAAGATAGCCCTTTTGGAGATGATGCATTTGATTACTTCCCTACATTGGGATATCAGGTTAAACTTAAATATCAGGATATTTATAAAGGATTTATTTACTTTGCACCAATAAGTGAATATAAAAGAATTGATGATTATCCGTATCAAAGATATGCAGCAGAAAAGGAATATCTGGCAAATCCTAAAGCTTATAATAAAGAAATCGCCTATAAGACAATTAGTCAGTTTACTGATAAATGTGATATGAATTATGTAAGCTATTTTGAAAATTATATTTGCATGGTGATGTATTATATACCGTTATCATTATTAATCATAATAATATCATTTGTAATAATATCTTTTAGGTTGATTAAATGCAGAAAGGTGTAACTATTAAGATTCCAAAGAAACAGGTGAAACATGAGGTGGTTGTGAATGGGGGAATGAGAAAGATTTAGTGATTTAGTGATTTTGTGAATTGGTGATTTGAAAAGAGAGGGGAATATTGTTGATAGATTAACAATATTACTAAACTTATAATCGTTATAATAATTAATCAATTACTTTTTATAACTTATAAAAATATCTCATGAAGAAATTAGTTAGTATATTCCTATCTTTATTGATCATTGCATTTACATTTAATGCTTATAATCAAACCAAAACAAATGAGTACAATTTAGGATTTGAGAAAACTACTCCCGGGAAGCAATTACCTGACAATTGGTATCAATGGGATCAGGATTATATTCTGAAAATAGATACTGTTGTAAAACATAGTGGGAAGAATTCGATATTAATTGAATCTCCTGCTGAGAATAAGAAAAACACTTTGGGTTGTATTGCATATAGCATTCCTGCTATTTATTCCGGTAAAGAAATAGAAGTAAAGGCTTATTTGAAGCTCGAAAATGTTACGGATGGTATAATCGGTCTGATACTTCGTATTGATGGTGAATCGAAATTATTGGAATACGACAACATGAAAAGTAAAGGTGTAAAAGGCACTTCCGACTGGACGCAATATTCTGTTAAACTCAAGTATCCTGATAAGGCAAAGAATATAATTATAGGTGCTTTGCTTTCTGGAAACGGTAAGTTATGGGTTGATGATTTTGAAGTTTTGATTGATGGGAAAGATATTTCGGAAGCTAAACTCCTTAAAGAGTCAAAATATAAAGCTCCTAATGATAAAGAATTTGATAAAGGTTCGAATATTAATGCAATTAATTTAAATGAAACAAAGTTAGATAACCTGTATGTATTAGGCAAGGTTTGGGGTTTCTTAAAATATTATCACCCCGCAATTGCTAAAGGAGATTATAACTGGGATTATGAATTGTTCAGGATTATGCCTAAGATAATTGTTGCTAAGGATAAGAATGAAAGAAATAATATTTTATCGGCATGGGTTGATAGCTTAGGTAAGATAGATAAAATTAAAGTTATTGATGATTTAGGTAAAGATATTAAGTTCGCACCTGATTTAGCATGGATAAACAATAGTATTTTAGGCGATAAGTTAATGGAACAATTGATTAGAGTTAAAAATGCTAAAAGGACTAATGAGAATTATTATGTTGATTTATATAAGAAAATCAGTAATTCCGGATTTGAAAATGAAGAAGCATATTCGTCGATGAAATATCCTGATGCAGGATTCCGATTGTTGTGTTTGTATCGTTACTGGA
This sequence comes from uncultured bacterium, assembly GCA_903911455.1. GTDB lineage: Bacteria > Bacteroidota > Bacteroidia > Bacteroidales > JACABE01 > JBAXLO01. Next base: position 3,013 of record CAIWDQ010000202.1, on the reverse strand, counting down.
ACATTATAAATTACTATTTTCCTTATAAAAACTTAATAGAAGAAAATTGGAGTGATGTGTTAAAAGAGTATATCTCCAAGTTTGTTGATGCCGGTAATGAATTAGAATACCTTTTAACTACACAGTCGTTGATAGCAAGGATACATGATACACATGCCAATATTTGGAATTATCATTACGTGTTATATAAAAATAAAGGTTTAAACTTTGCTCCTGTTGATATAACTTTTATAGAGAACAAAGCTGTAGTAACTGACTATTATGATAAAGTCCTTGGTGAACAATCGGGGCTTAAGAAAGGAGATATAATTGAAAGAATAAATGGCAAATCTGTTGAGGATATTATTAAAGATTTATTACCAATAACACCTGCTTCAAACTACCCAACACAATTAAGGGATATTGCATCAAGTTTGTTGAGGACAAATGATACTATTCTTAACGTTACTTATAAGCATGAAAATGTTTCTACAACCATTCCATTAGAATGTTACTCAACTGACAAATTAAATATCTTTAGCAAATACAACAGGAAAGATACTTGTTTTAAGCTTATAACACCTGATATAGCTTATATTTATATCGGTACATTAAAAAATAAATATTTAAAACAGATATTACCAGAAATATTAAAGACAAAAGGTTTGATAATAGACTTTAGAAGTTATCCATCCGACGCTATCCTTTCTGATTTAGGTAACTTCTTACTCCCACATAAAGTTGAATTTATGAAAGTAACAGGTGGTAGCATCCTTACTCCCGGGCTGTTTAAAATGACGATGTCTGAAAGTGTAGGCAAAAGAAATAAAAACTATTATAAAGGAAAAGTAATAATTCTTGTTAATGAAACAACACAAAGCTCTGCCGAATTTCATTGTATGGCTTTAAGAATAGCACCACAAGCTAAAGTAATCGGCAGCACAACAGCAGGTGCTGATGGAAATGTTTCTGAGATTTATCTTCCCGGTGGTATTAAGACCATGATGAGCGGAATAGGCATTTATTATCCTGATGGGGGAGAGACGCAAAGAATAGGAATTGTTCCTGATATTGAAGTGAAACCAACTATAAAAGGAATAACTGAAGGTAGGGATGAAGTTCTCGAAAAAGCAATAGAACTTATAAAAGGGAATTAAATATTGTTTTGTCGAGACGTTACATGCATTGCATCTCTACAATGTATGTAATTTATCTTTCACTAATTGCTCTAATGCCTTCAATTTACTTAAGTTGAATTCTCTTTTAGAATCTCTTAATATCCAAAAGATCACTCCACTAATTAATGCTGCAAAAAAACACCACACCGAGGTTAAGTATTGTGTGAAGAATATTGCAGTAACCAAGCACGACAAAGCCATTAATACTCCTAATAGGTGTGTCCTCTTTATACTTGACACAAATAATGGAGTAATGGTTGCTACTAAGTAAAATATTGAAGCTATCATTGACACCGACTTAGGGAAATCGTTTACATAATGAATATGATAACATTCTACTTGCGGAGTTACATGGAATAGTAGCAAACATGATGCATAGTATAAAGATAATAACGAGCCTATCCCAAATAAAATCCATAAGATACTCCTCTTTTTCTTATTCCTTTCCATTAATAATACGGATATTGGGATTAAAGTTGGCCAAAGTACATCAGCCATTATTAAAAAGATATAAGTAGCTGTCTTTTGTAAATAGTAATGTTCGGATAAAGGAAATGAAATCCAAAGAACCCCTTCAGTAATTTGTTGTATCCCGAAAAACAAGGGAATACATGCAAATACCAATTGCGATGGCTTATGAATTTTAGTAACTGTAGCAACGCCAATTGCTAAAATAATAATACCTCCGGCAAAACTTGCTTCAGGTGAAAAACACATATTTAATTTTCCTTTCTATTAGTAAGTACTTAAAGACCCTATTATTAAAGATAATTATTTATCAAATAATAATTCTGCAAGATACGACTAATAAAAGGATATTGGCTAATATATTTTTGAAATAAAAAAAAGTATTAAGCGTTAGTATATTTATCAACAAACCAAATAAAATGATTTCACAATATATAAAGTACATTACAACTAATTTTTGGAAACTTCTATTCATAGTTCTTGGAATAATACCATTTGGATTTATAATTCCATTGTTAACTTTGTATATTAATGCATGTATAGAACTTGGATATTACCCTACTTATAATAATCCTGCTTCAAATCATTTATTTGTATATAAATATTATAGTCCTATAATTAATTCATCAGGAGAAATGTGGATATGCTCATTACTAATTTGGGTATTAATTTCAATCATTTACATAATTATAAAAAGAAAAAATATTAAATGGAAATTAATATTATTTAGTTCAATTGGGCAAGTATTAGCTATCATATTATTCCTTTCAGGTATAATGGAATGGTTTATGGATTAAAAAAGACCTAACAGGTTTTCAAAACCTGTTAGGTCTTGTTCTATGAGAATAAATACTAATTATTTATTAAAAGATAAAGGAAAATCATCAGGCTTTTCCAAAGCATCAATCTCTATATCCACATCCAAATCTTCCCAAAAAAATTCTTTTGGAGAAAGCTGCTTCACATTGAATATGCTGTCAATACTTGCTTTTTTAAAGACAGGATAATCTTTAAAAGAAACAAAATATTCTTTTTCATCACATAAAAACCAGAAGCCAAAAGAAGCTATATTTGTAACACTATTGGTTAAAGTGTCTGTCCCAGTATTGTTTGAATTCATCTTGTTTTTCCTCCACTATTTGTTTTAATTCTGATAATTCTTTAGTTGTTAAATTCCAATAATCCGCTAATCCAACTATTGGCTCAAGCCAAAATTTGGCAGTACCATCAGCAGTAGCAACGTGTATATGACGCCTTTTCTCCTCTCTGCTATTGAAAAAGAAGCGGTATTTATTATATATTAATATTGTAGGCGACATGTTTTTATTATGTATTTAATAATTATACAAAAGTACTAAATATAATTATGATTTGTAGCCATAATATAT
>CAIWDQ010000201.1 GCA_903911455.1 uncultured bacterium | reverse complement strand
TTATAATGATACTATTTCTTTGGTATTCTATCAAACTAAAGAAATAGAAATGACACTTAACCATGATGTTAATTAATTATATAGTTTTTTTTGTAAGAAGTTTTAGAATAATTATTCACGTAAGTGCTTAATAAATAAATATAGCAATTTAGACACTCAGGAAATCTATTTAGACAATGAAGAAATCTACTTAGACAATGAAGAATTCTATTTAGACACTCAAGAAATCTATTTAGACAATGAAGAATTCTATTTAGACACTCAAGAAATCTATTTAGACAATGAAGAAATCTACTTAGACAATGAAGAATTCTATTTAGACACTCAGGAAATCTACTTAGACAATGAATAAATCTATTTAGACGATGAGGATTTCTTAAATTCTCCTTGTCGAAGTAGATTTAATATGTTTTGAATCAAATCTCATCATAATCAAAATTCATAGTTTCTTCGTTTATAGTGTTTTTTTTATTTTTTATTTCTTTAGTTTGATACAATACCAAAGAAATAGTATAATCATTAAAAAAATAATCATCATTAAAAAAGAAATTACTATTATTTAAATAAAATAATAGTAATAAAAGGCACAAATACTGTCTTTTGAATGCCTTATTTTATTAAACGATATCCGCTAAAGGATAAAAATATTAATAAAAAAGTCATCATCAAAATAATCATCATCAAAAAAATAAAAAACATTAAAAAACAACATACCTATAATATAAATTAGTACTTTTGAATCCTTAAAAATAGATGTTTTTTTATCAAAATGAAGCTAAAAACGCTCAGACAAATTTCGCTTAAGGAAAAAATAGTACTTAATTTTATTTTATTAAGTATTGGAACCATCGTTTTAGTGGCTGCTTATTCCTTTTATACGTCTCGTAACGCCCTCTTAAACCGTACATTCGAGCAATTAACTTCTGTAAGGACTGTGAAGAAGAATCAGATTGAGAACTTTTTTACCGACAGGATTCGCGATATAAAACTAATTACAGTTTCGGAAGATGTGCAACGCCTTTTTACGATGTTGAAGGTCCACTATTCTAATTCAAATACTAAACAAACAACTAATTTAACTACAGAAGAACAGCAAGTTAATATTGAATATAATCGCTACCTCAGCAGATATCTTAATTCGTGTGGGTATTACGATAATTTGATGATTGTGAATACTGAAGGGTATCTTTTAAACATCAAAACAACCGATAAACAGCATGATAACATCATAAAGTATGATTTGCTTGATAATTATCCAATTAAAGAGCTTTGGCAGGATGTTTTGAAGAATAAAAAACCTGTGATTCAAGATTACAAAATTGATGTAAACACAAAACAAGCACTACTTTACATCGGCGCACCTGTTTTTGGTAACGATCAAAGTATGATGGGGATGGTTGTACTTGCAATTTCGTTTGATGCGATAAATGGGATAATGTATGAGAATAATCCTCACAACGGCTTAGGTATCACTGGCGAATCATATCTGGTTGGGGACGACTTATTGATGCGTACGAACTCCAGATTTCATAAAAATTCGCTTCTCAAAACAAAAGTAAAGACCGATGCAAGCGAAAAAGCTTTTAACAATAACGAAGGTACAGGAATTTTGATGGATTATCGTAATATTGAAGTACTTTCAGCCTTCAGCAAGCTAAATATTAGTAATCTAAAATGGGCTATAATTGCCGAAATTGATTTGAATGAGGCCATGATACCAGTTTATAACCTCCGCAATAACACTATATTGATGAGTATTATGATTGCTGTCATTCTTTTTGTATCTGCTTTGCTTATCGCGATAAAAATTACTTCTCCTTTAATTAAATTAAAGAATGCCGCACTTACTATTGGGCAAGGAAATTTTAATGAAAAGCTTGAAATAAAATCTAACGACGAAATCGGAGCACTTACGGAGTCATTCAATATAATGATGAGCCAGTTAGAACAACAAAATATTGAACTCGAAAAAGAAAAAACACTCAGATTAAGTTCGGTAATCGACGGACAGGAAATGGAACGCCAGAGATTATCAAGAGAATTGCACGACGGATTAGGTCAGTTTTTGGTTGCAATAAGATTGCGCCTCGAAGGATTAATGTATTCAGATCAAAATAAAATAATCACTAATATCGAGAGCATTAAAATGCAGTTTGATAACATTATAGAGGAAGTAAAAAGAATGTCGTACGACTTAATGCCTGCTGTTCTCGACGAATTTGGACTTGTAAATGCTATCAGAAATCTTTGTGACGAAATTGAAACCAGAAATAACATCAAAATAAACTATTCTTATAATCTTGAAGGTGATTTTCTGAGTAAAAAAGTTAAAACATATATCTTTAGAATAGTTCAGGAGGCAATAAATAATATTATTAAACATGCACATGCTACTAATATTAATATTGAACTGAAATACGAAAATAAAAAAATACATTTATTTATCGAAGATAATGGTGTTGGATTTAATCTGGGCGAAAGATACATCAACATGAACACCAATGGCATCTATAATATGAAAGAAAGAGCTAACCTACTGAATGGAACTCTAAATATTAGCTCTCAAGATGGTGTTGGAACAAAAATTACTGCGATAATACCTGTTGATGAAATATAAAAACAGAGTTTTATGCTTATAATGAATAGAATTTGAATAATTTTGCAAACGGATTTTAATAAAGATCAATAAATGGCGAATATCAAAATAATGCTAGTGGACGACCATCAGATTGTAAGAGATGGAATAAAGGCTCTGCTCGAAAGCCTTGACAATGTGCAGATAATTGGTGAAGCTTCGAGCAGTAAAGAATTACTTGATTACTTAGAAACTGTTAAACCTGATATCATAATAACTGATATTTCGATGCCCGAAATGTCGGGAATTGAACTCACAAAGATTATAAACAGCGACGAAAAGTATTCAGGGATCAAAGTGCTTATCCTCTCAATGTACACTAACGAAGATTTTATATTTAATGCCATAAAAGTCGGCGCCAAAGGTTATTTACCTAAAAACACATCCCGTAAGGAACTCTTTGAAGCTATTAATACTATCTATAAAGGAGAAGAATATTTTAGCGAACAGATTTCAAATATCATCTTAAAGAGTTTTATTAAGAAAGCGAAATCTGAAGACAATCCCGATGAGAAAAAAGAGGCCGTTTTAAGCGCTCGTGAAACAGAAATTTTAAAAATGTTTGCCGAAGGAATGTCAAATCCGGAAATCGCAGAGAAATTATTTATCAGCACCCGCACTGTTGAATCTCACAAAAATCATATTGTACAGAAATTAGAACTTAAATCAACTATGGATTTGATTAAGTTCGCTATAAAAAATAAAATTGTAGAGATTTAAAGGGATTAAATCATTAAAATAAGAAAGTTAATTACCTAATTCCAGTTGGTTTTTAACTAAATCAAAATAATAACCTTTCTTGGAGGCAAGTTCGTGATGTGTACCCTGCTCAATAACATGTCCTTTATCGAGTACGATGATATTATCTGCATTTTTAACAGTGCTTAAACGATGTGCCACAACTATTACAGTCTTTCCCTGGTAGAAACTGGAAAGATTTTCCATAATTACCTTTTCATTATTAGCATCCAAAGCATTTGTAGCTTCATCAAAGAAAAGGTATTCAGGATCTTTATACACCGAACGGGCAATTAATATCCTTTGCTTCTGCCCCTGACTAATTCCACTACCTTCTTGCCCGATTTTAGTATTATAACCCAAAGGTAAGCTCTCAACAAACTCCTGAATGTTGGATACTTTAACCGCATTTAATAATCTAAGGCGATCTATCTTCTCACTACCTACCGCAATGTTCTCGGCAATGCTCTCGGAGAATATAAACCCGTCCTGCATTACGGCTCCACAACGATTACGCCAGCTGGCAGAGTTAAAATTTGATAAATTAATATCTCCTACTTTAATTTCACCATCAGTTGGCTTATAAAATCCTAACAATAACTTTATCAAAGTAGTCTTACCGCTTCCACTAGAGCCAACTATGGCTGTGACTTTACCCGCAGGGAAACATAAATTGATATTATTTAATACAAAAGGTGAATTCGGGCCTTCGTAACGGAAAGATAAGCTGTTGATATTAATATCCGTTCTCTCTGGAATAATAGATATGTGAGGAATAAGTGAAGATTCTTCGTCAGTTTTAAGATGAATCTCACCTAAACGCTCCAGACTTATGCGTGCATCCTGAAATGCCTGAATAAAAGATACTAATTGTTCGACGGGAGCAGTAATTTGTCCGAGAATATAGATAACCGCCATCATCATACCAAGAGTCATCTGACCATTGACAACCGCACGCGCAGTTATAAAAGTAATAACTATGTTAGTAGATTGATTAAAAAAGAAAGAACCAACTTGCTGGTATTGTCCAAGTGCCAGACTCTTAACATTAATATGAAACAATCCTGCCTGAATACGCTCCCACTTCCAGCGTTTTTGTTTTTCGTAGTTGTTAAGTTTAATTTCTTGCATTCCTGTAATCAACTGGTACAAATTACTTTGATTTTCGGCTGATTTAGAGAAACGTTTGTAATCTAATTCTCTTCTCTTTCTTAAAAAAG
>CAIWDQ010000200.1 GCA_903911455.1 uncultured bacterium | reverse complement strand
TGGAGTCATTTCAAATCGTCACGCTATTTAAATCTCAATAATCACATATATATAATATGATTATGATAAAATATTTTTTTATTTAGTACCCACTAGTGAGAAGATATCTTAAATTGTAATTTTCGGACTTTTTATCAAATTTATAAGAAAAATAATAATTTTCTTTGGGATTTATATCGAAAAGGTGAAATTAAGAAAGATTTTCTAAGTTTTCAGAGATTTTATATGACTTTAAATGATCTTGGTAATTTTGATAATATTCTAGCTGAAAACTTATCAAAAGATTATATAAGAATGAGCCCGCTTAAGACAAACTTATTTCCTGATACTATTGAAGTCTTATCTTATTTAAGGAAAAAGTATATACTACATATTATTACTAATGGTTTTTCGGAGATACAAGGTGTTAAGATTAAGAATTCAGTACTTGATGTGTATTTTGAGACTATGATAACATCAGAGGAAGCAGATGTACGAAAGCCGGATAAACTGATTTTTGAATATTCATTAAATAAAACAGGAGCTAAAGCTGAAGAAAGTATAATGGTAGGTGATGATTTAATTGTTGATATACTTGGTGCTAAAGCTGCAGGAATGGACCAAGTATATTTTAATTATAACAACAACAAACATAATGAATCTATTACATATGAAATAATTTCTCTAAAAAAATTAAAAACTATATTGAATTAAATTTAAAACATCCTAATATTAGTTTCTTTTGTAAATAAAATAACATTATTAAAATATATTCTCACTTTAGATTGTTATTAATTATGAAAAATAAATTTTCCTAAAAAAATCAATGACAAATCAAGCAGTTTACAAAATTGATGGCAGATATCTTTATTATACATTTCTGGCTGGAGCTCATAGAATTTTACAACACCAGACTGAACTTAACAAGATGAATGTCTTTCCTGTAAATGATAAAGATACCGGTACAAATCTTGCTTCTACAATTCGATCTATTCTTGATAATATTAAACCAGATCGTTCTTTTACTGTAACTGCAGGAGTAATTGCCGACGCAGCTCTTATTGGTGCAAGAGGCAATTCTGGAGTTATATTTGCACAGTTTTTATATGGTATCAGTTTAGAAACTGAGAATAAAATTGAACTAACTTTAAAAGAGTTTGCTGAAATTATCATCAAAACTGTTAATTACATTTATGAAGCTGTTGCAAATCCTGTAGAGGGTACCATGCTTACTGTTATTAAAGAATGGGCTGAATATATATATAGTAAAAAAGAAATTCATACTAACTTTAAGCAACTTTTTGTTGAATCATTAGATATTCTGAAAACATCTTTACAGGAAACAAAGAATAAATTAAAGATATTGCAAATATCAAATGTTGTTGATGCCGGAGCAAAAGGATTTGTAGTCTTTATTGAAGGTATTACTGATTTAATTGTCAATCGTAACATTCGTCATTTAGTTATTGAAGCATCACAAAACATATCCATAATTCATTCTGAAGAAACTACCAATGATGTTATTACTTTTAGATATTGTACGGAGGCAATGATCAAAGATCTTAGAATTAACAATTCGGGTATACAAGCTATTTTAAAAAGATATGGTGATTCTGCAGTTGTAGCAGGTTCTGATAAAGCTAAAAGAATTCATGTGCATACTGATAATCCTGCCGAACTTTTCTATGAACTGAAAGATCATGGCACTATTACTTTTCAGAAAGTGGATGATATGATAAGACAAAATGAAATCGTAACTAAAAGGAAATGGAATATTGCTCTGGTTACTGATTCAACTTGCGACCTATCTCAAGATATTATAGATAATTATCAGATTAATGTTTTGCCTTTTAATGTTAACTTTGGTGATAATCATTATCTGGACAAAGTTACCATAACTCCCGATCAATTTTATGATATGCTTGATAGCAGTAAAACGTTTCCAACTACTTCATTAATTAATGAGCAATCTTTTGTAAACCTTTATTCTCACCTTGCGTCACATTATGATGCTATTATTTCAATTCATATCTCAGGAGGATTGAGTGGTACTTTTCAAAACAGCCAAAAAGCTGCTGAAAAGATAAGTAAAGAGTTTAATAAACCTATTTATACCTACGATTCAAAGATACTTTCGGGTGCTTTAGGGCTTTTAGTTCATAGAATAGCATTAGCGATTGAATCGGGTATGGAAATGGAAGTGCTTTTAAAATCAATTGATAATTGGATTACTAAAACAAAAATCTACGTAAGTGTTAAGACGCTTAAATACTTTGTAAAAGGTGGAAGAGTTTCTAAGCCTAAAGGATTTATTTCTAACCTTCTTAATATAAAACCTATTGTTTCGGTAAATGCTGATGGGAAGGCTGAACTTATTGGTAAAACTTTTAGTCAGAGTTCTAATATTAAAAAGGTAATGAAGTTAGTAACTAAACTTAATTCTGAAAATAAGATATTCAATTATATCATTCTTCATGCTCATAATCTTGAAGGAGCAGATATTTATGTGAAGTTTATGGAAGAACTTACAGGGAAAGATCCGGTTTCAGTAGTTGACATCTCCCCTGCCATTGGTATTAATGCAGGTATTGGTACTGCAGCAGTTTCACTAATTACAGAATAATAATATATAAATAATGACTTTCATTCAAATCTATTTTTTAAGCCTATTAATAATAATAGGTATTATGACACTGTTATGGATAATCAGTGTTTACCTTAAAAATGTGAGCATTGTTGATTTCTTCTGGGGACTGGGATTTATTGTTTGCTCAATAGTCTATTTTTATTTTGCAAAAGGATTTGAACCTAGAAAAATACTTGTACTAACATTAGTAATTATCTGGGGATTGAGATTATCAATATATCTGGGATGGCGAAACTTTGGTAAAGGGGAAGACTTCCGGTATCAGGAATTCAGACGACAATTCGGAGCACACAGATACTGGTGGATAAGTTTTTTCCAGACTTTTCTGTTGCAAGGCATCTTAATGTGGCTGATATCTGCACCATTATTAGCAGCTCAATATTACAAAACAAGTGATTCGTTAACAATATTAGATTATCTGGGGATATTTGTATGGATAATTGGGCTTATATTTGAAGCCGGAGGCGACTATCAACTTTCAAAGTTTAAGAAGAACCCTCAAAACAAAGGTAAAGTTTTAAATACAGGTTTATGGAGATATACCCGGCATCCTAATTACTTTGGCGATGCAACAGTTTGGTGTGCTTATGCATTGTTTTGTTTATCAGCAGGGAGTTATCTACCTGTTCTTGGTTCTGTTTTAATGATAGCTCTTATTATTAAAGTTTCAGGAGTTGCTTTATTAGAAAAGACCTTGAAAACTCAAAAACCCGAATACGAATTATATATCAAACAAACATCTTCTTTTTTGCCATGGTTCCCTAAAAACATCAAATAATGGAATTTATACTTAACAACATCTGGTTACTTTTATTTATTATCTGGGGTGCTCCCCTCACCTGGTTTCGCAGTAAATTCAGGAAGATAGTTTATAAAACAGATAGCTGGATCATTAATATTAAACCTGTTTTTATTAAAGAAATCAAAGCCTTATTTGGCAATATATATCCGGAGAATAAACAATATAAGCGTTTCAGGAATTATTATCGTTTTTATTTG
>CAIWDQ010000199.1 GCA_903911455.1 uncultured bacterium | reverse complement strand
GATCTCGGCAGTCATAATAACATATAACGAAGCGCAAAACATTGGCAGATGTTTAGATTCATTAGTAGCTGTTGCTGATGAAATTATTGTTATTGATTCCTATTCTACAGATAATACTGAAGATATTTGTAGTAATTATAAAGTTAAGTTTATCAAGAATGAATGGATGGGCTATTCAGCAACAAAAAACTTAGGAAACGCAATTGCTTCTAATAATTATATACTATCTATTGATGCTGACGAGGTATTATCTGACGAATTAAAAGATTCTATTATCACTCTTAAAAAAACAGATAAAGCATTAGCAGCTTATAAGCTTAAGCGTTTGACAAACTATTGCGGAACCTGGATTCATCACTGTGGATGGTACCCTGATACAAAGCTTCGGTTATGGGATAAATCCTTAGGGCAATGGGAAGGTAATATTCATGAGGAGGTGAAATTGAATGATAATACCGATGTAGGAATGCTGAAAGGGGATCTTTTTCATTACTCTTATCATTCTATTGAACAACATATAAAACAAGCCGATAAATTTACCGATCTTACTGCTAAAGAGGCTTTCAGTAAAGGGAAAAGATCAAGTGTTTTGAAGGTTCTTTTTAAACCTTGTTTTAAGTTTATTAGAGATTATATATTTAAGCTTGGAATTTTAGATGGATATCATGGCTATGTAGTTTGCAAGATATCTGCTTTTGCAACCTTTATGAAATATTCAAAGCTGATGGAATTGCAGAAGAATAAAGCGAAATCATGAATAAAAAAAGAATAATTATTAGCCGTACCGACAGTATTGGCGACGTTATGCTTACTTTGCCTCTGGCAGGTATCTTAAAAAAAGAATTCCCTAATTCGTATTTAATTTTTCTAGGTAAAACTTATACCAAAGCAGTAATAGAAACCTGCAAACATATAAACGAGTTTGCCGATTGGGATTTTATCTCTGCCAAAGATAATACACAGGCGATTGAAGCGTTTCGCAAGTTGAAAGCTGATATCATCATACATGTTTTCCCTCGTAAAGAAATTAATTTAATAGCTAAGAAAGCCGACATCCCTTTTCGTATAGGAACCCGAAATCGTACCTATCATTGGTTGGGGTGCAATAAATTGATTAAGCTTTCGCGAAAGAATTCTGATTTGCACGAATCGCAATTAAATCTTAAGCTCCTTTCTCCTTTTAAGATTAATACTGAGATTAAATTAGAGGAGATTCACAATTATTATGGTTTTAACAAGCTAAAATCGTTACCAAAAGAGATTCTTGATTTAATTGATAAAAGTAAGTTTAATCTTATCTTACATCCTAAATCTAAAGGAAGTGCAAGAGAGTGGGGGCTTGATAATTTTGCAAAACTAATTAAGATACTTCCTAAAGATAAGTTTAAAATATTTATTACCGGAACTGCAGTGGAAGCAGATTTAATGAAAGATCAGATACTAAATAAATATCAGGATGAAGTTATTGATATGACTTCTAAACTTGATCTTACGCAACTGATTTCGTTTATAAATGAAGCTGATGGATTGATTGCGGCAAGCACCGGCCCTCTTCATATTGCAGCAGCTTTGGGCAAGCATGCTTTAGGCATTTATCCGCCTATCCGCCCGATGCATCCCGGTAGATGGGCGCCTGTAGGGCAAAATGCTTTTTATTTTGTGTTGGATAAAGAGTGTAGTGATTGCCGAAAGACCTCAAATTGTGAATGTATGCATTCCATATCCCCTGAGATGGTAAAAGCAAAATTAGAGTCAATAATTAATAAATAAGACTATGAAACGTTTCTTAAAAATCATTGTAATAATACTAATTGTATTAGGAATAGCTTTTCTGATAGCACCTTCTTATTTGCTCAAAGCAATTATTTACCAATATGCAGGTATCGATGATCAGTATAAGTTTGATATCAGAGTAGTAAAGGCCGGTAAAGCAATACCTTGGAAAGTGTCGGTAAATTACAATAAGTACAAACTGACTGATACAATTCATAAATCTATTGAAGCATACAAGACTATTGCTTATTTAGTTATCCAGAATGATTCTATTAAGTACGAAGAATACTGGGATCACTATTCCGATTCGTCGGTTACCAATGCTTTTTCGGCAACCAAGAGTATTATTTCGTTGCTGATAGGTATTGCAATTGATGAAGGCAAGATTAAGAGTGTTGACCAGAAGGTGATTGACTTCTTCCCTGAATTTGCCGAAGGCTACGGAAAAGATCTTACAATTAAGAATCTTCTTACCATGAGCTCGGGCCTTAACTGGGACGAAAGCTACGGAAGTCCGTTCTCTAAAACTACTCAGGCTTATTATGGTAACGATCTTAAGAAGTTGATTATGTCGTTGAAAGTTGTTGAGCAGCCGGGTAAAATATTTGATTATTTGAGTGGAAATTCACAATTATTAGGTTTTATTTTAGAAAAAGCTACTGGAAAGCATCTGTCTGACTATGCTTCAGAAAAACTATGGCAACCCTTAGGAGCTGAGCATGATGCGATATGGTATCTTGACAAAAAAGATGGGATGGAGAAATCCTATTGCTGTTTTAGTTCAAATGCCCGCGATTTTGCGCGTATCGGACAAATGGTGCTCGATAGTGGCAGATATAATGGCAAGCAAATCATATCATACCAATATTTAGCTCAGGCTTTGACTGCCGATACTTTCCTTTTCGACAACAACAAACAAGCCGTGGATTATTATGGTTACCAATGGTGGATTGTTGATTATAATGGGATGAAAATTCCTTTTGCACGTGGTATTTTAGGGCAATATATATTTGTGATTCCTCAGTTGAATGCTGTAGTTGTGCGTCTTGGACATAAGCGGGATTCTGTATATAAAAACAATATGCCTTTAGATGTTTACACTTATCTAGACGCTGCTATGGAGGTGTTGAAGTGATAGAGTATAGCGTTTTATTATAAATAGGATATTACTAAAGAAGCCTAAGTTGTTTTACTAACTTAGGCTTCTTTTTTTATGAATTATGTATTGAATTTTATTTTTTTGTACTGATTGTGATTTTAAATTTGCAAGGTTCTGTAATTGTTATATCATCGGCAATAGCTGCCATTAGATTTCTCTGAGTTGAGGCACCGATTGTGTTGAATGCAAAAGTATCGGTGGCTCCCGGTTCCGTTCTATGGGCAATTACTGAAATGATTCCATTAATTACTGAAGTTAAATAGAAATCAATTGCTAATGGACCTTGATTTTCGGCAGTTATCCAGTTATCAAAATCAAAAGCTACAGTATCCAAATGCATAATCGTACCCTGAGTACCTTCAAACGCATATTGATCAATATACAAGAAATCTTCGGCTCTAACGTCATCTCTTATAAGTTCCAGATTGTAAAAATCCTTTACTCTTCCCGGAGTTTCCGAAAAATGATCGGTTAGTTTACCAAATACCTTTAAATTAACTTCAGCTACTGCACTTTTTAAATCGGCTACTGAAGATGAGTCTGATTTAATGTTTCTGAACTGTAATTCCTTCTCTTCGTACACACTTTTAACTTTTGCAATTATAATATTTGCTTCAGGTATCAATGATACTATAAGTGGAAAATTTGTCATCTTAACTTTTAAAACTTCTAAAGATAATATCTGCTCAGCCTGAGCACCTTTGTTATATACTTTAATATTATCAAAATCCAGATTTTTTATTACCGGTACATAGCTATCAGGCATTGCTATCATTACTTTAGCTTCCAACATTTTTAACTTGGCAGTCAATTCTGCCTGTTCTACTTTAAAAGCATCCACATCCATGGTGCCTTCATCTTTTCCTACTCTTTGGTTGATAATTGCATTATGATACGGCAAATAATCTGCATCTATCAAAGCTGCAAATCCCAGACAATCAACAGAGCCTTCTGCTTTCAGACTTCTGGAAGTATCGGCAGTCCATGCATCGGTTTTTGTCACACTTACATCATCATTGTTCATGTGTTTATGATAAACTTTAGCCAGATATTTTCTTTCACTGGGCATTAATTTTATTTTCATTTAATTTGAAATTAAAAGTGAATAAATTTTTTAAAATTGTGATAAAATAATTTTTATTAGTGTAATGTCTCTTTCAAAAAAACAGAGACTAAACCAAAAAAATGTATTCCCAATGCACCTTCTTTAAAAAATACTCACGAAGACCGGATGGTGGTGATGAATATTCAATGAATCAGAAAAGATCTTAAAGATTCTTTTAGTATTTCTTTGCAAAGATAAACAATTTTTAGGTATAAATGGATTTATTACATTATTATTTAAAAAAAGATAAAAAAAGTGTTTTATTTTAAGATAATCTTACTTTTTTAATCATAAAAACTCTTAAGTGTAGATAAAGAGCATATTAATCTTTTCATATAAGTTTAAATTAGCCAATCCTGCAACGCAGGATGGCAATATCACAAAGAAGTTGTCCATCCTGCGTTGCAGGATGACCAAATCAGTGATGTTTTTTGTCATCCTGTAACGCAGGATTCATATATTTCTTGTGATTTTTCAATCTGAAATTACAGGATTCCAAAATCACGACAGCTTTGGTCATCTCATATCTTCAGATTGGCAAAAACATTGCGGTTTTTGAGGATTGTAAAAATAAATGAGGGAATTTTGGGAGATTATTTCAATTTTAACATTTGAATAAGAAAAATAATTAAAAAATATTTGGTTTTCCCCTTAAAATTTTGTATCTTTGTAACTCATTTTTAAACACCCAAATCATGAAAAAGCTTCTTATCATAATTATTCTTTTCTTTGGGGTTTCTTTTGCAAAAGCAAATCCAATAATAGTTCCAACAATATTAATTACCGAAATCTATTTTGATAATAATGATAAATGGACTATGGAATTATACATTTGTACAAATAGTTATTCTAATTTAGATAGCTTTAAACTTTGTTCTTCAAGTGGTGAAGCATTATTTAGAGCAGGTAAAATAATTAATTATAAAGATGTAATTTTAATCACTCAAGATAGCTTGCAATCTTCACTTATTATTAATAGATATAGCGACAACCTACAAATAAAAGAATGCTTTATGGGTTCTTGGAGTAATACCTATAATCCGTTTGCATTTGGGAATTCCTCAGTTAGTTTCCCCCGAATAGGACAATCATTAGAGTATATAACTTATCCAAAAGATACTATTTATAACTATTTTGGTAATCACTTTTATGCTAAAAGTAAAATAACATCTTTTGGGACGTTTCCTTCAAACAATTCTTTTAATTGCTTGGGAAATATAAGTGGACATATATATGATGTAAACAATAATCTTATTACAGGCAATTCGGTTTTTATATATCTTTATGCTCCCTGGGTAACTAACCCAATTGATACTATTTTTGTTGATAATAATGGATACTTTAGTAAAAATATGCCTGCCTGTTATTATAGTTTTAATGTTAGGAATAAATATACAAACAGTTCAATTACATACCAAAACATATCTCTTGAACCAGACTCAATAATTAATTATGATTTTCATCTTAATATATCTTTTAATGGGATTAAAGAAAATTTGATTAAAAATAGTTACAGCATTTCTAACTATCCTAATCCTTTTAAGAATAATACTACTATAGAAATAAAATTAGAAAAGATTACTAAAATTTCAAATGCAATTCTTAAAATCTATAATAATATTGGAGAAATAGTAAAAATTATTCCTGTTGAAAACTATAATTCAACAACAAATACTTGTACTGTTGAATATAGAAATAAAACACAAGTATTAGAAGCCGGAATATATTATTATACTTTAGAAATAGATGGTAAAAAAGTTGCTTCTAATAAAATGACAATAATAAAATGATTTTAAAAAGATGTTTCTTTATAATTACCTTTTCTCTTTTCTTAAATCAATTGCATAGCCAGCATTTGAATTTTTATCGCGAAGATATTTCTTTTACTATTAAAGATAATTACTTCTATGTTGATGGAGATTATTATTTTTGCAATACAGGGAAAGACAGTTTAAATCAAATTTTGTTTTATCCTTTCCCAATTGACAGTTTATATGGAAATACCGACTCAATTAAAATTACAGATTTTAAATTCAATAAAAATATTGACTTTTCAATAGAGAAAACAGGAGTATCTTTTGTAGTAAAACTTAATCCTTACGGAACTATAAAATACAACATTCAATACAGACAAAAACTTTTAGGTAACAAAGCAGAATACATCTTATTAACTACAAAACAATGGAAAAAGCCAATTGAACAAGTCAATTATACTTAAACTGTTGATGAAAATATTATAATTAAGTCATTTTCTTACAAACCCGATTCAAATACTATTTTTAATAAAAAAACAATATATAAATGGCATAAAGAAAACTTCATG
>CAIWDQ010000198.1 GCA_903911455.1 uncultured bacterium | reverse complement strand
CTTATATTTGTCAATAATTATATTGAACTTATGGAACTAATAAATACAGTATTATCATGGCTGATGAAAAAGCGAATTCATCAGATAGAACTCTTCATGAAGTATCCACACGAGGTACAAAATGAATGGTTTAAGAAACTTATTTATGCTGCTAAAGATACTGAATGGGGAATTAAATATGAATATAAATCAATATGCAAATTAGAACAATTTAAAGAAAGAGTTCCATTAAATGATTATAATTCATTAAAACCATATATAGATCGTTTGATGGCAGGTGAGCAAAATTTATTGTGGAATAGTGATATTAAATGGTTTGCAAAGTCATCTGGGACTACAAGTGATAAAAGTAAATTTATTCCGGTAAGTGAAGAGTCATTGGAAGAGTGTCATTTTAAAGGTGGTAAGGATATGTTATCAATTTATTGTAATAATTATCCTGATACAATGATCTTTGATGGAAGAGGCTTAGCATTGGGTGGGAGTCACCGTATAAGTGAAATTAATAATGAAGCGTATTATGGTGATCTTTCAGCAATTATTATTGAGAACCTTCCTTTTTGGGCTGAGTTTATAAGAGTTCCAAATAAAACGATAGCTTTGATGGATGAGTGGGAGGGTAAGATAGAAAAAATGGCTTTAGCAACTATTGATCATAATGTTACAAATCTATCTGGAGTCCCATCATGGACTTTACTCTTATTAAAAAAAATATTAGAAATTACAGGAAAAAATAATATCCTTGAAGTATGGCCACAATTGGAAGTTTATTTTCATGGAGGAGTAAATTTTGCTCCATATAGGGATCAGTTTAGTAAGATATTACCTTCGGATACTTTGAACTATATAGAAACCTATACTGCAACTGAAGGCTTTTTTGGTATTCAGGATACTACAAATAAAGATGAACTTTTGTTAATGCTTGATTATGGTATTTATTATGAATTTATTACTTTAGATAAGCTAAATTGTGAATCACCATCAACTTTGTCATTAGATGAAGTTGAAATTGATGTTAATTATGCCATTATAATATCTACTAATTCAGGTTTATGGAGATATATTATCGGAGATACTGTTAAGTTTACTTCTCTAAATCCTTTTAGAATTAAAATTACAGGCCGAACAAAGAATTTTATAAATGCATTTGGTGAAGAACTTATTGTGGATAATGCTTTAAATGCTTTGGCAATTGCTTGTGAGAAATCGGGTGCTATAGTTAATGAATTTACTGCTGCACCTGTATATCTTAATGATAATAATTCAGCTTCTCACGAATGGATCATTGAATTTGAAAATGTACCTGAAAGTTTAGAATATTTTACTGAAATATTAGATAATGCTTTAAAATCTATTAATTCTGACTATGAAGCTAAAAGATATCATAATTTAATATTAAAACCTCCGATTATAAGATCAGTTCCGGTCGGGACGTTTTATAAATGGTTAAAGGCTAAAGGGAAATTGGGTGGACAATATAAAGTGCCAAGATTATCAAACAACAGAGAATATATTGATGATATTTTAGAAATGATTAAATAGAAAAAAAAGAGCGACCTAAAAAGTCGCTCTTTTTAAAATATCTTTAATATTAGAATTATATCTAAAAAAGCTTAATTATAATGCAGATTATTTTTTATCAAATGGTTCGTCAGAAACTGTTAGTTTCTTTCTGCCTTTTGCTCTTCTTGCGTTTAAAACTCTACGTCCATTAGCAGTTGCCATTCTTTCTCTAAAGCCGTGTTTGTTTTTTCTTTTTCTAACTGATGGTTGAAATGTTCTTTTCATTGTTCAAAATTTAGGAGTGCAAAAGTAGTATAATTTTTTTAATTAGCAAAATATTTTTCAATTAAATTTAAATGATTTAGTAAATAACTGTAACATGGCCATGTTTCTCGTCTGGTTGAGAAGTAGGTTTAACATATCGTATCAAATAAACATAAACTCCAGATTGCACATATTCATTGTATTGCTTACCATCCCAGCCAACATTTGGATTGTCAGTTTCAAAAATTACCTGTCCAAAACGATTAAATATTTGCATTAAATAATTTTTGTCACTGATAAAAACATTAACAGGTTTAAATACATTATTTATTGTGCCTTTAGGAGTAAAAGCGTTAGGAATGTAGATATAAGGAGATTGTGATATTTCAGAAACGTTTGAATTACTTTCCTCTGTAAAATTATAAGTTGTGTTTACTTTCTCTTTTGCCATCACATAATACGAAAACTTTCCATTACTGGTTGCAAAACTTGAAACATCATCTGGGTAAGTATAAAAAGGAGATGGTGTAGATATTTGGTTCCCTATTATAGAAAAAAAGGAACCTCCATCAGTACTTCTATATATATCATAAGAGTCTACATTCCCAACCCAATTTCCATATTCATTCCAGGTGAGTTCATTTGTAAAGTTATCCAATGTTTTTGTTGTTAACAAAATGGTATGAGCAATATTAGAAGAAGATCCATTTGCACCACAACTATTTATAACAATAACTTTGTAATAATAATTAGTTCGCATTACATCAACATTGTTATCAGTAATAGTAAAATTAGGGAGTGCATTATAAGGGAGTGTCATTATTTGAACAAAAGGTGCTGTAGTTGACTCTGCTCGCAAAACTTTATACCCGTTAATATTAACAGTTACATCAGTAGAAACCTTAACTTCAACAATATTATTAATAACAGTTGCATGACGGATATATAGAAATGATGGACTATGCGATAATATAATATAATGACATTTTTTATTAGAGCTAGAGGTGTTTACATTCGCATTATCATAAGCTTGAATAATAAAACAATAGTTTGTACTGTCAGTTAAACCTGTATAAGTATAACTAAGTGCGCTGGTAGCTAATGTTGCAATACTATTATAATTACCTCCATTTATACTTAATAAAACTCTATAACCTAATAATTGTGGAATCATATTAATATAAGAATTCCAGCTAAGTTTAATTTTATTACCACAAATATCTTCAGTTGACTGTAAATAGATATTATTATGGTTATTGCTAAACGTACTTGTATTACCACAACTATCAAAAGCAGCTATTCTATATGTAAATGATGTTGTATTGGGAGTTGAAGTTACATCAGTATATGTTGTATTAAATCTACCCAAAACTGTTGCAAGAGCTAAACAAGGAGAAGACGAAGATGCACCACGACAGATAAAATATCCTTTCGTATCAACAGAAGGGCTAGGATGCCATCCCATGATAACATTGCTGATATTGTTGTCAACACTTACGCTATCAAATGCTACAGAGATAGGTGCAGTCTGATCAATAAATAAGTCGCCTTTTACTGATGAAACAGATTTGCAACCAGAAGCATCTTTTATCTCTACTCTGTAATTAACAGTATCATGACAAACATTAATTGCATCAGAATACTGGATACTTAAAGTAGAGTCAATGTACTGCCAGATTCCTGATATTAGTTTTATTCTATATATATTATAATAAGATGCAGTTGTATTAAGAGGCGGTATATGTATTGGATTCCATACAAGGTTTGCTATACCGGTTCCCATATTTGTTACGCTTAACAGGATGCTTTGCAAAGTATCTGAAGGAGTTGTATAAGTTCCGGTTGTTGATAAACATTCAAGGAAATAATAATAGGATTGAGTATTTGCATTAATAGTATTGTCAGTATAAGTTGTGATATTGACATTAGATATGTTTGCAATATCATTGAAAGGACCACCAGCAGTATTGGATCTGAATATATGATAATTGCTAAACCCACCTGTAACACTTGGGAGTGTCCAGTTAAGTGTTATACTTCCATTTGTATTTACTGAAATGCAATGTAGCACAGGTGATGTAAGTGCATCAAGTTTTACAGATAGAAATATTAAAAATACTATTAGCAGTTTTGTTCTCATTTAATAGATATTCTTAATTAAACGGAAGGAACATCTTTTTATTATTAATTAGTCCCTTTTCCAACAACTAATTCAAACATATTGTTTTCGTTTAGATATTTTATCGCTAGTTCCTGCAGTTCTTCTGGAGTAATATTTCTAACAATAGATAAGTATTTTTCAAAGTAATCAGCGTCAAGATTAAATTGAATACTTAGTTTTGTTAGGTCAGAGATTGCAAGAGCACCATCTAAGCTACGCATTATTTCACCGGTTTTATAGTTCTTTACTAATTCTAGTTCTTCTTCTGAAACAGGTTCTTCCCTTAGTTTCTTTAATTCTTTATATATCTCTTCAACTGCCTGAAATGTGACTTCTGATCCTGTTTCTGTAGAGATAAAGAAGTACCCCGAGTTCTTTAACGGGATAATTGCAGAACCAATTCCATAGGTATATCCTTTGTCCTCTCTTATATTTTTCATCAATCTGGACCCAAAATATCCTCCAAGGACAGTATTTAAAACCTGTAGCTTAATATAATCTTCATTATCCATATTGAAGATAACTTTTCCGATCCTTATTGCAGATTGTACTGAGTTTTCTTTCTCAATAACTGTTTTCTTTGGTAAAGATGTGTTATTATTATAATCAATATTAGAAGTATAAGTTGCATTATTCTTTCCCCATCTTTCAGTTCCGAAAGTAGAGTTTATGTTTTCTATTAATTCATCATCAATATTGCCGGCAATAATAATCTTACAGTTGGATGAATGATAAAATCTATTATGAAATTCAATTATATCTACTTTCGTGATTTGATCAAAGTCTTCAAGTTTTGAAGTTCTCCCATAAGGATGATCTTCACCATATATAATTTCTGTAAACTTTGATCTGGCAATAAACATTACCTTCTTATTATTAATAATAAACTGACTCCTTTGTTTATTTAATAAGATTGAAAGTTCGTTCTCGGGAAACACAGGTTCTTTTATGATCTCTTCAATTACCGGAAGTATATTTGTGATATGTTTTCTCAATGCATAAACAATAATTGAGGCATAATCTCTGTCAACTTCCTTCTCAATAAAAGCACCATAGTAATCCAGGACTTCAGATATCTTCTCTGCATTATAGTTCTTGGTTCCTTCGGTAATCAATTGATTCGTAAAAGAAGCTACTAATGCTTTATCCTGATAGCAAGACCCTGCATCAAAAATAAATTCTAGTTTTACTACTTCCTGATTACCTATATTTATTTTGTATAAAGGAATATTATTGTTTAAATAGATTGCTGTAGGTTTAATAGCATCTATTCCGGCAAATTTCTTGTTAAAAGATTTAATTACCGGTGCAATTGTTACATCGTTAGTGTTGTGCATAATGTTTATCTGATCAGGCTAACTGTGCCTTTTTTAATTTGAGGTTTATTAAGATGATCTGTATATGTAATTATATAAACATATACACCCATAGGTGCAGGATTCCCGTTTATTGTCCCATTCCAGCTATCATCAATGTTCTTTGATGAGTACACTGTCTGACCACTTCTGGAATAAACTATCATTTCAAAGTTCCTGATATTATTTCCATAAGCTTTAAAGACTGAGGCATTACCCATTCCATCAGGTGTAAATGCATTAGGGACTTGCAGTGCTTCACAGTCGCTTACATTTACTGTTATTAATCCTGACTTAATTGAGCCTTTACTACTTGTAACTATTATACTATAGTCGGTAGTTTGCGAAGGGCTTACAATAATATACTGACTTCTTTCGCCGGTACTCCAAAGATAAGTACTCCCTCCAACAGCTTCAAGTTTAACATTATCACCTTTACAAATTGTTTGATCAGGGGTGAAACTTACAGCAGTGTTATCAATTGGATTGTTAGTTACTGAAGTATTGTTTTTAGTTTCCTGAGGTTTTTGAGAGTTTGTGGTTGTTGTTGTATTACTTTTAGTACTTTGAGGATTACTTACTGTTGAAACAGGATTAGTAGTATTAGTAAATGGTTTTACTGAGTTATCAATTTGTTTGGTTTCTTTAGTGCTTTGTTGAGGCTCAATAATGCTAGTAATGCTTTTGTTTGTAATAGTTGCTTCGTTGCTTATGTTTTGACTGTTATGTTTGCTTTCTATTATGTTATTGGTCGTTGTAATCTTATTTTGAGTGTTATTATTTATTGTTTTTTGAGTTTGGATGTTATTATTATTAATTGCAATTGTATCATTCTTATTTACATTATTATTACTATGATTAAATAAGAAAGATCCTATGATAGCGATAATAAGTAAAGATGCAGCACTAATATATATAGTAGTCCTGCTGAACTTAACTTTGTTTTGAGCTATTGGAGCATTAGCTTTAGGCTCAATATTGTTCCACACACTATCAGAAGGCTTCCTTTCGAAATCCTTGAAAGCTTCTCTGAATACTTCTCCTATATTATTGTCGGTTTCCATTGTCTATTTAGTTGTGTTATTAACTATTCCCATTTTAGTTTTTAATATTGTTTTTGCTTTCATCAACTGGGACTTAGATGTATTTATCGATATTCCTAATATAGCTGCTATTTCTTTATGACTATAACCATCTATTTCGTACATATTAAATATTTGTCTGTAGCCTTCAGGTAATGACTGAATAAGATTTAGCAGATGATCAAGAGTCCATACATCATTATTTAATTTAGTGTCTTCTATTTTACCTTCTACCTCTGTATAATCTGTTTGATAGCGATGTTTAAGATTGTTTTTGTTATAATTAATAGCTGCATTCACTATTATTCTTCTAATCCATCCATCAAAAGACCCATTATTATTAAATTTGTCAATGTTAGTATATACTCTTATAAATCCATCCTGTAAAGCATCTTCAGCATCCGTAATATTTTTAAAATATCTTATACATATACCGAACATCTTAGCAGAATACTTATCATATAAAGCTTTTTGCGCGATCTTGTCACCTTTAAGACATCCTTGTATTAGTTCTTTTTCAGATAGCATTTACTTTTATTACTATATATGACAATATTTTTGTGCAAAACGTTGCCTGAGGTAAAAAATATTTATTTATTTTGTGAATAATAGTATAATGTAGAACAATTTACAGAAGTAAATATTTTACTTGCATATGCTTTTATATCCTCTGCTGTAACTGTGTTATATCTTTTGATGTCTGTGTTTATCATATCGGCATCTCCCAACAACTCATAGTACGCTAAATTCATTGCTTTATCTATTGCCTTCATTTGCGAGAACGCCATTATAGATTCTACCCGGTTTTTCACCTTTTGTAAGTCGTATTCATTTACCAGTACTGTCTTTAGCTTCTCCAGTTCATGGTTTACGGCTTGTTCGGCATCCTCCATGCTTACCCCTTTCTGGAGTTTGCCCGATACTACATACAATCCGTTATCTATATCCCCTGTTATGTAAGAATTAACATCGCTGAAGAGCTTTTGTTTCTTCACTAATTCATTGTAGAAACGTGATGACTTTCCACTTGACAGGATGTCTGAAATTAAATCAACAGTTTGATACTCCGGATCGGTTCGTTTACAGATATGGAACACTTTATGGAGCGCATCAAATGGTACATCTCTTTCTACAGTAAGCGTTCTTGCTTCTGTTTGTGGCGGTTCTACAGGTAGTTCCCTATTATTTGGAGTTCCTGATGGGATGTGTGCAAACCATTTATCACATAATTGTTTTATATATTCGGTTTCCACATTGCCGGCTACCACCATTATTGCATTATTAGGGCGATAGTATTTATAAAAGAATGCTTTTACATCTTCAATCCGGGAATCCTCGATATGAGATATATCTTTGCCTATCGTCGACCACTGATATGGATGTACTTTATAGGCTAACGGACGTAGTAACAGCCAAACATCGCCGTAAGGCTGATTAAGATAACGTTGTTTGAACTCTTCAATAACTACGTTGCGCTGTACTTGCAGGCTTTTCTCCGAGAAGGCAAGTTCATTCATTCTATCTGACTCCAGCCAGAATGCTGTTTCCAGATTTTGATCGGGTAAGCTCAGGTAATAGTTAGTTATATCATTATTTGTAAAGGCATTGTTTGTCCCGCCAACCCTTTCCAAAGGTTCGTCGTAGGTTGGGATGTTTTTTGAGCCCCCAAACATAAGATGTTCGAAGAGATGGGCGAACCCTGTCTTGTCAGCGTTTTCGTCGCGGGCACCTACGTTGTATAATATATTTACTGCGGCTATAGGCGTTGAGATATCTTTATGTACTATGACTTTTAATCCATTAGGGAGTGTAAATTTATCAAAACTTATCATATAGTTTTTTCTTAGTAATGCGTTTGTGATTATTCTTTTCCTTACTTATTTTGTTAGAATAAGACTGCAAAAGTACGAAATACTCACGACTTTAAGCTTTCTTTTTTTTATGGTTGAATTATATTTATTGTTAGTTGTATAAACTTCGTTTTTAAAGAACATTTTGTTGATTTTTTTAATAAAAGATATGTTTTTTGCTCAAAATGCTTTGATAATTTATCGTTATGCGAGCTCCAGAGATAGGCATGCTTTGTGGGGAGATTTCCATGTAAGATGGGGAGATGGTTTTGCGATGATTTTTAGGCTAATGCTTTTAGGGGAGATGGTTTTGTTAGTGGGCGAGATTAAAATGCTGTTGGGGAAGATCGTTTTGCTGTTGGGGAAGATCGTTTTGCTTTTTGGGGAGATGGCTTTGCTGTTGGGGGAGATTGCCATGCTGTGGGGGTAGATTGGCTTGCTTCCGTTTAATCAAGCATATACGAAAATGCAAATTAAGAATTAAGAATTAATAATTAAGAATTGGGATTAAATTTATGTAATAATAAAACCTGATAAAAATTGGTTTTATCAGGTTTAATAAGTTCAGATTGTTTTATTGCTTTTGCAATGATTTTGTTCAGATATTATGTTTATTTTTTAGAGTTATGCTGCAACAGGGGTGTACGAAAATACAAATTAAGAATTAAATTATCACTCGATAGCTACCGTGTACCCACATCTTTTTTTGAACTAGAAAATTATGAGTAGTTATAATATGTTTCATTTTCTTTTACTTTATTTACTTTTGCTTGAACAAAAGTAACAAAATTCAAGACTGCAGCTCATTTACTTCAAAACTACACTATTTAAAATCCCAAACAATCCAATAATTCCGAAATAAATATTTATTCTCTTATTATACATTTTGTCGTCGGAATCTGCGGATTGCTACGCACATGCACCCACACATTTTAAATAGCTTGTTTTGTAGCGTAAATGAGCTGATGTCAGTCCGAAAGGCATCAAATACAATTGTATTTTTAATAATACTTGTGGGTACAAGGTAGCAGTCCGGTAGGCAGGAATTACGAATTATGAAAGAAAAATGAGAAGAGTCTAACCCAAATTACGCAATAGAACAAAGTTCAGTTATATTTTACGAATAATCAATCATTTATGGCAATTATTTTCTAATGCGTAGCATTAGAGAAAAAGTAGCTTATTTAATTGACATTTCGATATTTGTAATGACATTTT
>CAIWDQ010000197.1 GCA_903911455.1 uncultured bacterium | reverse complement strand
TGGAGTCATTTCAAATCGTCACGCTATTTAAATCTCAATAATCACATATATATAATATGATTATGATAAAATATTTTTTTATTTAGTACCCACTAGTGGTTTTGATACTATAAAACGTTCTTTTGGTTTTTCAAAAAAGTAATACAATGATGAAGACTACACATGCCAATGAATATAATTCAAAAAAAGGCATAGAAGTAACATTCTGTGGTGTCATTACTAAATTACCATTCCATTCAAATTTCATTTATAAAAATACAATCCCAACTTTAAATAAAGAAAAAGTACTCTTACCAAAAGTAAGCGTAACCATAGCAAAAGTACGCGTACTTTTCCCAATAGTACGCGTAAGTTTGCCGAAAGTACGCGTAAGTTTCCAACATAGGTTCTTTGCTTATATTAGTACCCTAATACTATCAATATGCACAAAATTAAGCTATTTAATAATAAGAAAGAAAAATAAAGTTAGTTTTTATATCTATAATGTAAAAGGAATACATTTTAATTTAGACTTTATCAATTTTCATAAATTCAGAATATTATTAATCAGTTATAGTTTATTGTTCAACTTAAAGCATCAATACTGGTGCGAAGCAGATTATTTTAATTAAAATAGATTGTTAAGTTTTAATAATATTTTTTTTAAAATAATTTAGTAACAATTAAAATAACACACAATGATTGACAAAAGTCGTCCTCTTTTGGATTTTCCGGGATTTAGATTCTCAGATTTCCTTTTATTTTGTATGCATATTTCTTTCGTTCTTTTTGCATGTCTCTTTTTTGTGGGACCTCCTATGACAAAAGCTGCTTATGATGCATTGATTGTAGATTTTCAGACTAAGTTGGTTGCTTCAATTAACAGTGTTGATAAAGATGTACTTAATGCAAGGGATCTAGCTTATGAGGCTTTAATGAAAGCTACCCGAAAACTGGCTGGTTATGTCGGTATGATGTGTGATGGTGATAGAGTTAAAATCCTTTTATCAGGATTTAATGTTTTTTCACCAGGTTCATATCCCGGTAAACATATTTTCACAGTTGTTCAGGGAACTGTTTCTGGTTCAGCTGTTCTTGATTGGGGTGCTGATGACAATGCAAAAACGTATACAGTTAGATATTTCGTTAACCAAGAACTTACAAGAGAAGTTTATTCATACGAAAATGCAGGTTCTATTGGATGCACTATCAATGATTTAACCAAGTTTAAAGAATATGGTTTTTCACTATGTTCAGTTTATTCTAATGGCGATGGTCCTTATAGTGATCCTATTTTCTTAACAATTCTATAAAAGACTTTTAGCTATTTATACTGTTGGCTTTTAGGAAGAAACCTAACAGGTTTTTGAAAACCTTTTAGGTTGAAAAATAAGAGCCGTTATCAAACAAATGATAACGGCTCTTTTTGTTAACCCCACCTAACCTCCCCTAAAAGGGGAGGGAGAAAGGCAATATTTTTTTCTTCCTAAAGGTCTAAAAGTCTAAACAGCTAAATGCCTATTGTCTTTTCCATTAGTCACTCCATCTCTCAGTCTCTTAGTCGCTTCCCCTCCCTATCTCATGTCGTTTACTTCAACATTAGCAGGATAGTTTGATTTCTTAAAAGTGAAATCAGCATCTGTAACTTTAGGATTAGGTATAAACTTCTCTACTTTATATTTAAAGGTACTTTCGTTTTTATTAAATATCTCGGTACTTATTATCTGGTCTTTATCCTTATCAATCACCAGGCGTACTTTAAAATAAGCTTTAGTCTTTAAAGGCACAAGGTCAACAACAATAGTATTCACACCACCTACTTTTTCTTCTCTTATAAGTTTAGGACGGAAATTCTTACTGTATGAAGCCAACAGTTTGGTAAGATTAATACCCTCATCTTCGCTTGGGTTCACAGAGTTAATTTGCACTTCGTTAGCATCAGGAATATAAGTCCAGGTAGTTTTGCCATCAGAGATAATCTTTTGTCCGGCAACGTTCAACGAATACTTATCACCTTTAATAATAATAGTACCTTTCTTAGTTTGATTAATCTTCTTCTGCTTGTTTTCGAGTGTGTAAGAAAAGTCAATCTTTAGAGTTGCAAACGATTTCATCTTTGCAGCCAGTTTATCAACAATAGCTATAGCTTTTTTATCAACCACCTGAGCTTTAACTTTAGTATAAGGGAATACAATGATAGCAATCAGGATAATCAGAAGTATTTTCTTCATTTTGTTATGATGTTTTTAATGATTTTGATTATAATCTCTTAAATATTGTTCCAATGCAATTTCATCTTTATACTTAACCTCACGAGCTTTACTACCTTCAAAAGGACCAACAATTCCTGCAGCTTCCAACTGATCTATAATACGTCCGGCTCTGTTGTAACCTAATTTAAGCTTTCGCTGAAGAAGAGAAGTAGAACCATGCTGATGTACAACGATAATACGGGCAGCATCTTCAAATAAATCATCCTTTTGCGAAGGATCAAAGTCTTTATTAGGTTCGCTATCTTCGTCAAGATATTCAGGAAGATTAAAGGCACTGGCATAACCACGCTGCGAACCAATGAACTCAGCCACTTTATCAATCTCAGGAGTATCAATAAATGCACACTGAAGACGAATTAAATCGCTACCTGTAGATAACAACATATCGCCACGGCCAATAAGCTGATCAGCACCACCTGTATCAAGAATAGTACGCGAATCAATCTTGGAAATAACCCTGAAAGCAACTCGGGCAGGGAAATTAGCTTTGATGGTACCTGTAATTATATTAACTGAAGGTCGCTGAGTGGCTATAATAAGATGAATACCAATAGCACGAGCCAACTGAGCCAAACGAGCAATAGGTGTTTCAACCTCCTTGCCTGCTGTCATAATAAGATCGGCAAACTCATCAACAACCAATACAATATAAGGCATATATCTATGTCCATCATTAGGATTAAGTTTCCTTGAAATGAACTTTGTATTATACTCTTTTATATTCTTAACCTGAGCATCTTTAAGTAAATCGTACCTTTGATCCATCTCAATGGTCAATGAATTAAGAGTACGCACAACTTTGCGAGTATCAGTAATAATAGCATCTTCGGAATCAGGAAGCTTAGCTAGGAAATGACGCTCAATCTTATTAAACAACGTTAACTCTACCTTTTTAGGATCAACCATCACAAACTTAAGCTCAGCTGGATGCTTCTTGTAAAGCAAAGAAGCAATAATAGCATTCAAACCAACAGACTTACCCTGACCGGTAGCACCAGCCATCAAAAGATGAGGCATCTTAGCTAGATCGGCAATAAAAGGTTCGTTGGCAATAGTCTTACCAATAGCAATAGGAAGTTCAAACTTAGAATTCTGAAACTTGTCGCTTGATAACATAGTCTTCATAGCAACAATTTGAGGATTCTGATTTGGAACTTCAATACCAATAGTGCCCTTGCCGGGAATAGGAGCTATAATTCTAATACCCAAAGCAGCAAGACTTAAAGCAATATCATCTTCGAGATTCTTGATCTTGGAAATTCTAACACCGGGAGCAGGAACAATCTCATAAAGAGTAACTGTAGGCCCAATAGTAGCTTTTATCTGAATGATCTCTATAGAATAATTCCTAAGAGTTTCAATAATCTTATTCTTATTAGCAATCAACTCCTCATTCTGAACAGTAGAAGGGCTTTCGTTATAATCATATAAAAGATCTAAACTAGGGAATTGATAGGAACCAAGATCCAAACGAGGATCAAAATCAGTATCAATGGTCTTATGCTCCATCACAACTGTTGAATTAAAATCATCTTCAGCAGGATCAATAATATCATCCTCAATAATTACAGGCACTTCAACAGTAAAAGGAACATCCTCAACAATAGGTTTATTAATTGGTTTAGAATGCTCGTTAATAGGCTCTTTAACTATCAATTCAAAGTCAAGAGCACCTTCTTCAAGTTCCTCTTCTTCTTCTAAAACAGCATTAGCTTTATTATTTTCAGTAAAAACATTACGTATTGATATTTCATCTTCAAAATCATCCGCTTCTTCTTTTACTTTCTTTTCTCTCTTCTTATAGAAATTTAAGGTAAAGTTAAAGGCAACCACAACAAAGCTTACTAATCCAAACAACAATAAGATACCTGCACCTACTCTACCTAACAAGCCTTCAAGAAACTGACTGGATTCATACCCGAAAACACCATCTAAAATAGAAAGCTTTTCACCTTTAATTATAAAGCCTAAACTTATAGAAACAAAAAGGAGAATAAATATACTATACCTTAAAGAAAGAGAAATAGGAACAAGAACTATCTTGAACAATCTAAGCCCGAAATTTAGTGAAAGGAAAACGAATGTAAAAGATGCAATACCAAACCAATCTCTAATCATGAGGTTAGCCAAAGCTGCACCCATTCTTCCAGTCCAGTTGTGAATTTCGAGAGTTCTATCAAATAAAATAGTACGTAATGAAGCATCGGCAATTTTATCGTAATCCATCCACCAGGTAAAAAAGAAAGAAATAAACGAGAAAGTAAGATACAAAGAGAAAAGTATTAGAAACACTCCTAATACTTTATGTGTTTTATCATTCTTAACAAAGAGATTGGTATCTTTAAAGAGACTTGATTTCTTCTTACTTACCTTCTTTTCAGGTTCAAGTTCGTTTTTAAATGTATTCTTACTGGTGTTCTTGCTTTTTGACATCTATTAAGATATGCTTAATTTAAAGTATGCAAAGTTAACGAAATTCGGTGAATGCAATATAACTAAATAAAAAAAATCCCCTGTTATTAAGAGGGGATTTCATTATATTTATATGATGAAATTATTCATCACCACCGCCACCACCAATCATAGCTTGTAGCTCTTCCTGAGTAATTTGAGTATAGTCGGTTGGAATTAAGAATTCAGTTTCTTTTACTTTACCTTTAACAACAGTTTTAGCTGTTGCTTTAATAGTTATTTTTGCTGTTGGCATTTCATATTCTAAAGGAAACCCTTTTAAGCCAGAAAATTCACCGCCATAAGTAAGATTTTCACCACCTAGTTCTTCACTATACCAAATTATTATTTTAGTAGTATCTTCAGCATCTTCAGGTTTAAAAGAAAATTCAGCTTTCTTAGCTTTAAAACCAGCAATCTCTTTAGTTTCTTCAAAATATTTAATAACAGGTTTGTTTTTAGACTCAGCTATCTTTTGATCAATTTCTGTTTTTGTTGTTTTAACATAAACTTTCTTTTGCATTACAGCCATTAAATCATATAAAACAGATCTTGATCCTTCATCACCATTAGTTATTTCAGTAATTGTAACAGGACCATATTTAGTTTCCTGCATTGTTTTGTTTTCGTAGATTTTCACAACCTGTTCTTTTGGCAATTGAGCTTCTTGAGCAGGTGTTAAGTCTTTACCAGAATATTTTATTTCATAAGTAACGATTCCTTTAAACTTTCCTTTCTGAGCATAAATATTAGAGTTGAACGCTAATAAGATTGATAACATTAAAGTTATCACTTTGATTGAGTTTTTCATTATTGCTTAATTATTATTTAATATTGTCAAATTAATTTATTTGCAAATGTACTTCTTTTTTTAATGATGCAAAATAAAATCTTACTTTTTATTAAAATTTAAGACTATAGCCCATCACTATATTGACAAATATCAATATCTAAAATGACATTTATCAATAATACATATTTTTTGTATCATTGTATTAATTTTATTATTACTTTTAGCGAAAATTTTAAACAATTTAAAAGCTTATGAAAAAATTAATCTATCTATTTGTTATTTTTATGGTTGTTGTTTCTTGTAAGAAAGATAACACAACTACTCCAACAAGTACAGCATTAAATCCTGTACAGAAACAATGGGGTTTTGTTTTAGAGTATACAGCACAATGGTGTGGACCATGTGGGCAATGGGGAGCTCCAACTATGACCACTTTATGTGCAGTTAGTCCAAACGTAGTAGGCGTTGCTTGTCATGCTGCTAGTGGAGATGCTATGAACAATTCAGCATTATATTCATCATTCTATAGTGATAGAACTGATGGTGGTGGTATTCCTCATTTCTGGGTAGGAGATCAAAACAATAATTATGCAACCAGTGCAATGACTACTTTATTAGCACAAACATGTACTGCTGCAGTTGATTTGAACTACACAAGATCAGGTAATACTATAACTGTAAACACTCAATCTAAATTCTTTGCTAATGGAACTGGAAATTATTATTTATCAGTATTAGTTTTAGAAAGTGGTATTAATGGTAGTGCAAGTGCACCTACAGGTTATCCACAAAATGGCACAACAGATGCAAATTACACACACAAACATGTGTTAAGAGCTTCTGCTATTACTGGTAAAGCATATGGAGAATCTATTGTTAATGGTACAGTTAAAGTAGGTCAAACTATTAATAAATCTTACACTATTACTTTAGATCCAACATGGACTAAAACAATTAATGTATGTGCAATCTTATGGAATTATGATGCAACAGTTGTTGCTCCTGCTCCTAAGTATAAATATGTTAATTGTGTAGAAAAATAATATTTTTTTATCTTATGAAAAAAGTGAAAGCTTCCTGAATTCAGGAAGCTTTTTTTATGTTATAAGGTGTTTATTTGTCATTTCTAATAGTTGAGATTTGCGTATTGGCTTTAAAACAAAATCAATACAACCTATCATTTCACACTTTTCTTTATCATCAGCATTTGCATAAGCTGTTTGAGCTATTATCTTCTGATCTTTATTTAGTTTAAATATTTCTTTCATCAATTCATAACCATCGATATCGGGTAAACCAATATCCATTAAGATCAGATCAATAGTAGGATATTTTTGTATAATATCAATAGTAGATTTACCATCTTCTGCAAACAATAGTTCAGCATTACATTCAGAATATACTTTTTCGAAGAGCTTCATATTATTTACATCATCTTCAACTATCAAGATTGTTTTGCCATTCCAGTCATACTTATAATTCTTTACTACATTCAATTCTTTTGCAATCTCTTTAACAGGATTATAAGGTATAGTAATATAAAATGTAGACCCAACATTTACTTCCGATTCAAACCATATTGACCCATTCAAAAGCCCTATCAAACCTTTTGAGATTGAAAGCCCTAAGCCTGTACCTGTCATCTTCTTACTACTAATATTAACATTGCGAAGCTGATTAAATCGTTCGAAAACCCAATCTCGTTTCTCTATAGGAATTCCTTCTCCATTATCTTTTACATAAAACTTCAGTAGATTATCAACAGTCAGGCTACAACCAATTTCGATTGTGCCTTCATCAGTAAACTTATATGCATTACTCAACAGATTCAGTAGTATCTGTTTCAATCTCAATTCATCAGTATAAAATAAAGTTTGACCTA
>CAIWDQ010000196.1 GCA_903911455.1 uncultured bacterium | reverse complement strand
TAGTAAGTCGTTTGGAAGTCCTGGAAATGTATATGGAGGAAATCTTGGTTTATCAACTGATTCTCATTATTTAGTTTATAGTGGTGATGTAAATCAGGATGGAATAATAGATTTTAATGATTATATCGGTGTGGATAATGATTCATATAACTATGCAGTTGGTTATTTGCCAACCGATGTTGATGGAAATGGAGTTATTGATTTCAATGACTATATTCATATTGATAACAATAACTTCAATTATATTAGCACTATACATCCTTAAAAAAGGTTTTCGAAAGAATTCTTTTGAAACCTTTTTCAAACTATATCAACAACAAATAAATTATTAATTATTAAAATATACGCATTATGAAAAGGAGTAATTATTTTTTAGTAAAAGCACTAGTAATATTAAGTCTAGTTTTAGGTTTTTCAAATATTAATGCTGAGAGAAAAATTAGATTTTCCCCGTTATTAGCAACTGATTTTGTTTGTTCAATTACAAATATTCAACAGACAGCAATTAATAAACTGGAGTTTGATGTGTATTTATTGGATACAGATCCAGCTCAAACATTTGAATTTGCAGGTGGTCAAATGGGCATTTGGTTTAATTCCCTGATTCATACCGGTGGTACAATTACTGTAACTTATAGTAATACAAATTCAACACTAAATACTACTCAACAATTTAGTTCAAATCCAAATACCGCAACACAACTTAATAATCAAACATTAATAAAACTTAATATTTAACAAAAAAACATCAGACTATTTATATAATGACCTGATGTTTTTTATTTTTTATTAATGAGTTAAGTCGTATTTAGCTTTCATTTCTGAAAATGACTTTAAAGCACCAGCCAATCCTGCATCTGCAGCAACAGCATCACCTGCCTCAACAGATTTGCGAGCAGCTTTTAGCACATCAGTTGCTTTTTGACGCTGACGCTCTGTAATTTCAAAACGAAATTCTTTAGATGCTTGTGAAGCTGCAAGAATAGTTGCTGAAGCAGCAGTTAAATCACCCGCCTTAATTTCAGCTTGGGCTGCTGTTATACCTGAAAGCGTGTTTTCAATTGCTTCTTTTACTGCAGCTTCACCCTTGGGTTCAGCAAATGCATTTGTTGAAATGGCTGCAATAGATGCAGTCATTATAATAGATGTTAATATTTTATTAATCGCACGCATTATTAAATAAACCTTATATTGAAATTAAATTAAATTATAACTAATCACAAAACAAACTTATCTGAAATTGACAATTTGCTAATTATCTTAGTTAACGGCCAGAATTTTAACACAAATAATTAAATTAATGGCAATTGTTAAATCATTGCTTATAAAATTTCTATTCTTTATATCAATTTTATAAGCAATCGAATTAGCAAGTTATAATCGCGAAAAACGTACTTATAATTAGATCATTATTTTACATTTTCTAAATATACCCCCTACACCTTAAATAAACTTATATTGTTTAAAATTTTATCAAAAAAAAACCCCCACTACCTAAAGGTAGTAGGGGTTTTCAATTCCTTAACTAACTAGTAAATTGTTAGTTAATTACCTCATTAAATGAAAGTTGGAATTAATGGAGCATCGATAGTTACCAATTGACGGTTACCAGCAGCATCCCAGAAGAATAACAAGCCAGCAAAACGACTGTCTGGATCGTAGATCAAGTCAGCTAAACGGTAAACTTCCCATGCAGCATCAGACGCAGTTACTTGAACTGTTCTTTTTTGACCTGGAGCGTTTGGGCTGTTA